>CADCOO010000356.1 GCA_902803085.1 uncultured Planctomycetota bacterium | reverse complement strand
GCTTCGGGATAGACCTGCGTGGGAACCCAGGGCAGAAGATCGTCGATTGATTCCCCGGTGGCGCGCGAGTCGAGCGTCTTATTGGCGCGCAGCCTTGCTGCAAAGCGGACCGATTGCGTAACAAAGGTCTGTAGGCGAACGCTGCTCGTGCTCATCGTGTATTCGCCGTCGGAACCCCAGAGCAAGCCGGCGACCTCGCCGTAACGATTCAAGACGGGCCCGCCGGAGTCTCCCTGGCGAACGCCGACTTTAATCGACGCGGTTTCATAGAGAGGATCGCGTTTTAACTCCCCGTTGCCGCCCTGTTTCTGAAGATACTGTTCCCGCGCTTCTTCCGGCAAATCCTCGACGGGAATGTCGAGGGAGACGTAGTTCGTCATAACGCCGGACTGAATCTGAAAATCGGTCAATCCATTCGAAGGCCCGTAGCCTGCGGTCCAGAGCGTCTCGCCGACTTTCGGCGCCGCTAACGAGAGCGGCATAGGACTGACGCCCTGCGGCTTCTTAATAAGGAGCGCGGCGATATCCCATTTCATGTCGCACAGGAGGACGCGCGCCTGATCGTCGCCGCTCGGAAAACGGACTTCAATCGAAACGTCCGCCTCGCTCACTACGTGCCAGTTCGTGAGGACGATTCCCCAGTTCTCGTACTCTGCGACAAAGACGCCGGTGCCGTAATACATCGGCGCCTTTTGTTCGCCCTTTTCGTCCTCCTTCAACGAGCAATGGCTGACGACCTTTACGATCGCCGGATAGCGCGTCTGAACTCCGGAAGAATTCTTCGCGAGAAGCTCGTCGTGTTCCGATTTGCTCCGCCGCGTCGCGACGTTCGCCGGAGGACTGACGACGACGCGCTCGGACCCGCGATTCAAGCCCTGATTGCGCGCGGGAACGCTCGGCGCCTTCGACGCGCTCGACTGCGGCTGCGTTGGAGTTGGCATTGGCGCTTGCGCCTGCGTCGTGGTTTGAGCGCTAACGAACGCGCCGGACGCGACAAAACTCAGGACGCCGATCGCAACGAAAAAACGGCGCGCTAGCGTTCGTATCGATTCTATTCTAACCAATGGATCCTCCGCGTTCGGACGAACTGCGCGGTTCCCGCGTAGGACGCCCCAAAAGTCCTCAGACGCTTGCAATCAACAACGGCGAGAACAAGCCGAATCGCAGCGTTCTTATGCCATAATTGTAGGTCGATCGGAGGATTTTCCACTAATAATCCCGCATAAAACCATGAAAATGGCGCTCGGACGCTTGCGCTATCGAAACGACGCAAAGACCCAACCTAATATAAAAACTCAAGCTATCCGTCAGTCTTTCTCTTATAAGCGCGTCCCCTATAATAAATCAACTTTTACCAAACGCAACAACCGACATAACGTGCGCCAACCGATCAGTCGAGCGCCGGACCTGCGCCGAGCTCCGCGCGATTGAGCAGCTCGAAGTCGTCTTTATCGGCGTCTCTAAACTTCGGCTCGAGCCAACGCGAACGAGCGTCTTGACCTGTCTCCGCGCGATATTCGTCGTACGTCAACTCGCGCTTGTCGCGCATGGCGTTGAACGCGAAGAAACGCCGCTCGTTCCTTAACTGCGGTTCGCGACGCGTCCAATAGACGTTGTCGTCGATCTTGTACTCCGCGATTCGATCGTGCCAGCATTTGATAAAATATTGCGCCGTATCGCAAAAGACGTTGTTGCGAATCGTTACGTCGACCGTTTTCGCGTTCAACTGATAGCCCAGAATTGGGGTCGCGATCTTATTCGGACGCTGCTCGTGACTCCACTCGTAACCGCAATCAATGCAAAGATTTCGT
This sequence comes from uncultured Planctomycetota bacterium, assembly GCA_902803085.1. Classification (GTDB taxonomy): domain Bacteria; phylum Planctomycetota; class Planctomycetia; order Pirellulales; family Thermoguttaceae; genus RUG369. Next base: position 3,248 of record CADCOO010000356.1, on the reverse strand, counting down.
TCGAAGACAAGGCCGTCGACAACCTTTTCCGGCGAATCGAACCAGATTTCAAACGCCTGCTCGCAGCGGAACATAACGTTGTCGCGGATAACGAGATTCCGCGTTACGTCCGCGCTCGAGCCTTGAGTCGTCGTCGCTACGTCGTAAACGCGCGAAAAACGGCAACGTTCGACAAGGCAGTCGATCGAGCCGTCCCAGAATTCGACCCCGTTTCCAAATCGCACGCGCTTGCCGGAGCCGCCGCCGCCGTAGAGATCGCCGCCCCCGATCCAATCGAAATCGCAGTTTCGAACGACGACGCGCGCGCCTTCGCGAATCGAAACGCCGTGCGCGCCCGTATGCGTCAGCGCAAGGTCCGCGAGAACGATATCGTTCCCAACGCAGAGACAGCAATGTCCGCGCAACGACGCTTCGATCGAACCGTAAAACTTGCCAGGATTCTTCTCGCAATAGAGATAGACTCTATGGGTTTCCGTATCGTACCAGAAGTCGCCCTCTTGCTTGACTTCTGCGAGAGTCCACTTTTTGAAGCCCGCGCGTTCGCGACGATCGTAAGTCGGCGCAAACTCTTTAATCGCGGGCGAGTTCGAACGCTTAACGACGCCAGGCGCGGTCAGAACGAGATTCCCGACGTCGGCGCCGAGTCCCAGGGACCGCCATTCGACCTCGCGCGCGCCCTCTACGACGAAGTCTAACCGCAAGTCCGACGGCAACTTCGAACCCAGAAAGAAGGTTATGCGACCGTCCTCGGCGTCCTCGGACGTATGAAAGACCAGATCGTACGCGCGCCATTCGTCGTCCAGTTCCGTCGGCGCCGAGAGCGTCTCGCCGTAGCTCGACCACGGCTTGCTCGTCTTCATGAGTTTGGGAACGCTTGAGCCGAGCGTTACCGGCTTCGACGCGCGCATTTTTAAACGTATCGCAACGTAGCGATTCGCGCGCACGGGGAACCCCTGAGTCGTAAGTTGAAGATACGACGCCTCGTTCGACGAGTTCGCGCAGAAGAGACTATAGCCTTGAGCGCCGTTCAAATCTTCGAATTGCGTCGACTCGCAACGCGCCTGCGCGTCCTCTTCGCAATAGACGAACCATTCGCCAGTCCCAAACGTCGTCAGTTCCGACGCGTCGCTCGCTAGATCGACGTAACTGTCCGCAGGCGTCGACCAAATCGGCGCGTTCCCTTCCCTACTCCACAGCGACGCGTCCGAGAGATCCGCGGCGCTCATAATACGAGGCTTGGGACCCTTTCCGTAACTCTCGTATCGAATCGGAGCGTTAGGCGCGCCGGCGCGCGCGAGCAACGTACCGCGCCAGACGCGACCGCAACGAAACCGAACGACGTCCCCGGCCAGCAGCGGCGCCTCGTTGACGCGCGCTAGAGTTTGCCACGCCGTCTTGGGACTCTTGCCGTCAGAAGCGTCCGCGCCGGACAGCGAATCGACGTAATATTCCGTCGCAACGGCGCGCGACGGCAAAAGAACGCAAAAGAGCGCTAGAAGAATCAGGAACAAACGCTTACTGCCCTCGAACGTCGGCAGCGTCGTCATAGTCGTAGTCATAATTGCCAAAACTCTCCTCAATCGCGCTTCGACCGCGCGGTTCGTTATTCGATCAGTTTTATAACGACGCTTTTGACAAAACGTTCGCGGCGTCGTATAATATTCTTACCGTCGACGCGAACGCCGACGTCGACGCCTATTATAGCGTTGTGAAAAACAAAGTCAAAGTCGGTCCGAAAACTGAAATAAGGAGCGGAGGACATGCGCGAACTATCCCTAGTCGTCCCGGTCTATAACGAAGAAGAAAGCCTAACGACCCTTTACGACGAAATCGTCGCGGTCGCCCAAACCCTCGACGCCGAAATTGAACTCATTTTCGTCGACGACGGCTCGACCGATTCAAGCTGGTCGATTATCGCCGCGCTCGCTGAACGAGATTCGCGCGTTATCGGCGTTCGATTCCGACGCAATTTCGGTAAAGCGGACGCCCTCGACGTCGGGTTCCGCACTGCGACTAAACCGATCGTTATGACCCTCGACGCCGACCTCCAGGACGATCCGAAAGAGATTCCCGATTTCCTAAAACTCCTCGATTCCGGATACGACGTCGTCTCCGGGTGGAAGAAGAAGCGTCACGATCCATGGCACAAGGTTCTGCCAAGCCGCGTCTTTAACGCTATGGTCAGCCGTCTTACCGGCGTTAAGCTTCACGACCACAACTGCGGTATGAAATGCTACCGCCGCGAAATCTTTGACGAAATCACCCTCTACGGCGAACTGCACCGATTCGTGCCCGCCCTCGCCGCCGCGCGCGGATTTAAAGTTGGCGAAAAGGTCGTAGAGCATCGCGCGAGGAAGTTCGGAGTCTCGAAATACGGCTTCAATCGCTTTATTAAGGGCTTTCTCGATCTCCTCACCGTAAAATTCGTCACCAGCTACGGCCAGCGGCCGCAGCATCTTCTCGGCACGATCGGTCTGACCTCCTTCGCCGTCGGCGCCGTTACCATGTGCTGGATGGCGTTCCATTGGATTCTCGCGAGAATTCCATGTCTGGGACTTGCTGAGTATCATCTAGGCGGCCGACCCGCCGTCGTATATTCCGCGGCGCTGCTGCTGCTCGGCGCTCAGTTCCTATCCGTCGGCGTCGTCGCGGAGCTCGTCGTTTCCTATCAGAATCGGAAAGGACGAGAGTATTCGATTAAGGAACGTATTGGGGGTAAAAGGGAGGCGGACGCCGATAAATAGAATTCGTTTTGTCCAATATTCCCATTCTCAAAATCCTCTTCCCGCCGGTTATAGCGTTCCAGATGCTACAACCGTCGTGTTTTGTGATGAATTCCCGATTAAAACGAGTTTTTGCCAACTCTCTCGACGGCGATGCGAAATCCTGCGGCAAAATACCGCAGTCGGAGGCGGACGATGTATTCAGCCGCACAGTTACGTCGATCCGGCGTTTCTCAAAAAAACTATTCTGCGATTAATCGGGAAAACGAGGATGCGGGAGAAAAATATCCGAAAAAATAACTTTTATCTGGAATTCTCCTTGACCTAAGAACAAAAACGTTGTATAATAGAGCACGCTGATGGGGTGAGATATGCATACTCAGATAACCCTCCCGCGCCGATGAGGAATCGTTCCCTTGAAGGCGCGCCCTCTGCGACAGGACGTTTTGAGGCAAGAACGCTCGACCGCCGTTGGTCGCGCGGTCTTCCTCGGGGCCTTTACACAAGGAGTATTCGCGATGACGC
>CADCOO010000355.1 GCA_902803085.1 uncultured Planctomycetota bacterium | reverse complement strand
ATGGTCGACGAAATTGTGGATCGCCAGACCAAGCTGCTTCAGATTGTTCGTACATTGCATACGTCGCGCCGCCTCGCGCGCCGCCTGTACGGCGGGTAGAAGCAAGCCGATTAGAATGCCGATAATGGCGATGACGACGAGGAGCTCCACGAGCGTGAAGCCTCGCCTTTTGGTAAGAAAGCTGTTTCTCATCGATTATACCTCAATTGTGGTCAATTTCAGCAGAAATCAAGCCTGAACGCTTTCTCTGCCGCGCTCAATTTCAATCTGAAATCGCCCGATTAAATAAAAAACGCAAACCGCCGCGACGCGCTGGAAAGCTTAAAAGCCCATTCAAAGACGCGACGGCTACCATTGGGCGTCCAATCGATTAGAAACGCCCTTTGAGACCCAACGCCTATTGTAGCAAAAAATTCTCTCCTTTGATAGCAAAAACAATAGCAAAAGGGGAAAATGTCAAAAATAATTCTTCCGCACGCGGCAGAAGTAGAAAAAATAAAAACGCCCCTTGACTAATTGAGGCGGCGCGCTAGAATGGTTGGAGTTGTCTACGCGTCGCGTGGACGACCCGTTCGTTCGTCGTTATTCCCGGTCGCTTTTCAGCGCGCGACGTTCGGATTTCGGGGCGTAGCTCAGCCTGGCTAGAGCGCTACGTTCGGGACGTAGAGGTCGCACGTTCAAATCGTGTCGCCCCGATTCGACGAAGCAATTCGTCTTTTCCCGAGTTCCGCGTTTGCGGAACAATCGCACCTTCGGGGCGTAGCTCAGCCTGGCTAGAGCGCTACGTTCGGGACGTAGAGGTCGCACGTTCAAATCGTGTCGCCCCGATTCAACCGCGTTTTACGACGCGGTTTTTTTCTTTCTTGCCGGGACCGACCGCGTCAAAGGCGCTTGACCGGACGCGCTTTCTTGCGATAATTAACGCCAACGTATTTCGCGAGTCGATCTCGATCGCTCGCGTTCCGAACATAACCGACATTCTAGGGTATTTCCATGCAAGATCGCCTCTTTTACGACAATCCGCTAATTGAACGTTACGCGTCGCGCGAAATGTGCGAGCTCTTCGGACCTCAAAAGAAATTCTCGACTTGGCGACGCCTATGGGTCGCGCTCGCCGAGGCGGAGCACGAAATGGGACTACCCGTTACGCAGGAGCAAATCGACGAACTGCGCGCGCACGTCGACGAGATCGATTTCGACGTCGCCGCCGCGTACGAAAAGAAACTGCGGCACGACGTCATGGCGCACGTTCATACGTACGGCGAACTGTGTCCAAAGGCGCGCGGCGTTATTCATTTGGGCGCAACCAGCTGCTTCGTTACCGACAACGGCGACTGCATTATCTACCGCGAGGCGCTCCAGCGCGTTCGCGATCGGCTCGTCGTCGTGATCGATCGCCTCGCGAAATTCGCGCGCGAATACCGCGCGCTACCCTGTCTCGGACTGACGCATCTGCAGCCGGCGCAGCCGACGACGGTCGGCAAACGCGCGACGTTGTGGACCTACGACCTCGCAACCGACCTGGAAGACGTCGAATATCGCCTCTCGAAATTCAAGACGCTCGGGAATAAGGGCACGACGGGCACGCAAGCGAGTTTCCTCAAGCTATTCGACGGCGATCACGCGAAAGTTCGCGAGCTGGAGCAAAAGATCTGTGACAAGATCGGATTTGAACGCCCGTTCGCAGTAACGGGTCAGACGTATCCGCGCAAGTTGGACGCGCAGATTCTCGACGTTCTTTCGCGGATCGCGCAGAGCGCGCACAAATTCGGAACCGACATGCGCATTCTAGCGCACAAAAAGGAACTGGAAGAGCCGTTCGAAAAGAATCAAATCGGTTCGAGCGCCATGGCGTATAAGCGCAATCCAATGCGTTGCGAACGCGTATGCTCGCTCGCGCGCTTCGTCATGAGCCTGCAATCGAGCCCCGCAATGACGATCGCGACCCAGTGGATGGAGCGCACGCTCGACGACAGCGCCAATCGCCGCCTTACCATGCCGCAGGCGTTCCTCGCAATCGACGCCATTCTCATTATTATGCAGAACGTCGTCGAGAATATCGTCGTCTATCCGAAAGTCGTCGAAAAGAATTTGCGCGCGGAACT
>CADCOO010000354.1 GCA_902803085.1 uncultured Planctomycetota bacterium | reverse complement strand
CCTTCGATTCGCGCGATCCAATTCTGGGGGAACGCGTATTCCGGCAGCGGTCGAGTCAAGCCGCTCGGTTACTCTGGCGGTCAGGTTGAGAGCAATAACACGGGCGCGTCGATCGGCGTAACGATACCGCTCGGCTTCGCGACGGCGTCAGGTTTCTATAATTATCATCGAGATCGTGAGTTTCTACCCGGGGGTCGCGTCCAACAGAAGGACAATTCGTACGGCATAGCGCTGTACGCGAACCTTGGCGGTTTCTATTTTGCGGCGTCGGGGTTTTACGGGGACGACAAATATTCCGGTAGCGGCTCGATTCCAGACGCTACGGGCGCAATCACGCGCGTTTGTCCCAGCTTTGGCGGCAATCAGGCGACCGGCTATTTCGAGACGGGCTACGAAATGATGAACCTCGGCATGTTCGTTCTCAAGCCGTTTGGTTCGTACCAGTATTCCAACGTTCGGCACGGCAAATTCGACGCGACGAGTTTTTCGACGGTTCCTGGCAAACAGAAGTACAATTCGTGCCGCATGACGCTTGGCTCGCGGATTGACCTTAATCTTGCGGGACTCGACGTTTTTACGTTGCAGGCGCGCATGGCTTGGATAACGGAGATGCGTTCGAAGTCGGAATCTTTCTCGAGTTTCTGTTACGGTCGCGTTCCTGGCACGGTAACGCCGTCGTCTCCTTTCTACGTTGGCAACGGCGCCGGGTCCGACGCGTTCTGGTACGGCGCCGGGCTTCGCCTTTCGCTTCTCGGTTCGCTTTCGTTGGCGGTCGATTACGACGGGATCTACAGCAATCGTCGTAAATTGCACGAGGGGAGTTTCGGATTGCTCTTTGGATTCTAACCTTTTTCGCGCGAATTTTGTCGTATGCGGTCGTAATTTCGCTTGCGAATCTTGACGTACGGTTTATACTACAGCCTTGAGCGGCGTTCGTCGAAAAGGTCTCCGCGCGACGCTCGCAAATCGTGCGGCGCGAGCGAATTTTCGACGCGCTCGCGTAAATTTGGCGTTCGCGCCGTTTCTTTGACTGTGCAGGTTAGGCTATGACGGATTATGATATGGACGACGAGGCGTTCATCGGCGACGACGGTTACGACCCTGAGCACAATGGCGCCCCCTCGGACGGCTCCTATCAACCATGCGGCGGCGGTCCGAAGGATAATCGCAGATCCTCGCGTTTGTCGACGGTTGAAGCGGCGAAAGACGCGTTAGCGAAGGACGAGATCGAGATAGTCGCTCCTGAAGCGCGTCTCGAGTGGGCGACGACGGCAATTAGCTCAATTGCGTATCTTGCGTCGCTTGCCGCCGTCCTAATTGCTCTTTCCGATTCGTGGCGCGACGCGTCCGAAGCGGCGCGATTTAGCGGGCTGGCGATTATTCTCGCGGCAACGTACGGAATGGCGATCCTTTTCCATTGTTATTCTCGCAAGTTGCCGTCGCGCGTCTTTTTCGTGTTCGGCGCGATCTTCTTCGGACTTGCGCTCGTTTTCGTTCGCGCCGTGGAAGCGCCCAACGACTCGACCGTTCCGGAGGCGGTGGAGCTTCTTTCCGACGGAATTAGCTCAGTCTTTGCGATCGACGAACCGTTGGAGGGAGCGGCGACGTTGGCGAATTCGCGCGATTTCGCCGGCTTCTGGGCAATTGGCGTCTTTCTACTGGCGCTTTCGCTTTCCTCGGTTGTTCTGCATTTTTTGGCGATTTTAACGTGTTTGTGCTGGTGGTCGGCGACTTCGCTTGACTACGTTCCGCCGATTATTTTGATCTTCTGCGTTCTGGGCGAGATGTGGGCGTGGCGGAGTAAAGATCGAATGATCGCCATGCTCTACATCGCCTTGGGATTGTGCATGCTATGCTCCAATCCGTCCCTTTGGGAAGAAGCGATGGCGCCCGCGCTCGCGACCCTCTTCGCGCTCATCGTCTTCTGGATAGGGGCGACCTTTAAGAATGCGATTATTCGCGGGTTTGGCCTGGCGCTTGGCGGATTGGGACTTGGCTGGATGACTTTCCCGCAGTATTGGCAGACGGCGCTGCCGCAGCTGACGTCGCGATTTGGCTTTTCAGAGGTCGTCTCAGTCGACTCACGCGTTTCGACCGCGCTTGCGTTCCTCTTCTGCGCGATTTTCATCCTCTTTGCTCTCAATATGATTGTGAGCGGCGCGGCGCGCAGTAGCGTTCGGTTGTGGTACGGCATAGGAATCGCGGTTATTTGGCTCTTCGTTATCGCGGGTATGGCGCTACGTCTTCACGGGCCTAGGGTCGGCGCGTTTACCATGTTTATCGGCGCGTTTGTCTTTTTCGTCGCGTATGAGGTGGAGAGATACCTGGAGCGAGTTTTTGCCGAGAATTTTGAACCCAATGAGGAAGAGCTCAAAGGAATCTCTACCGCTACGACCGACGGCGCGCTAGACGATCCTGAGTTTGACGATCCCCTTGATCGCGAGGCGCGCGAGACCGCCGAGCGCGGACTAATACCTTTTGAGATCATGCGGAACCGTTGTTATACCGCGTTTCTCAAAAAGGCGACGCCCGTTGTAACAGGGATCGCGATCGCGTTGCAGTTCCTTTTCCTTTACTTTGCTTCCTTCCTATCCGGAAAATAGCTGTTACGGCGTCGAGAGCGGGAAAAGCCCTCTTTTTGACTTTATTCCCATTTTGGCGCTTGACGACCGACCGTTTTTAGTTACAATACACAAAGTCGAGCCCAAACTCGACAGCAAGCCCGCGTAGCTCAACTGGCAGAGCGTAGCATTCGTAATGCTAAGGTTGGGAGTTCGATTCTCCCCGCTGGCTTTCGCGCCTAGCGCGCGCGTCCTTGCGACGGCGCCGGAGTAGCTCAACTGGCAGAGCGTGGCATTCCTAATGCCAAGGATGGGAGTTCGATTCTCCCCTTCGGCTTGCGACTTTTAATTTAAAGTCGCTCTTTTTTCCTCACGCCGCCTCGGTTAACGGGGCGGTTTTTTTTTTCGCGACGACGCCTTCTGAGGAAGTTGTGCGCCATTCTTTGTCTTTTTCCGAAAAAAATCGCTCTGCAAGGGAGCTAGCGATTCGATTCCGGAGATCCCTTCTAACCAAATCGCAAAGAAGAACGCCTGGACGGCTCGTTGTTGTCTAAGCTGGCTACTGGCGACGTTAAAAAGAACGTTTGCAATTTCTGAGCGCCCTTTTGCGCGGGAGAAAGCGCGCGCCTTTGCAGGTTCGCCGCGCGCGTGAATGAGCGATTATGCGTTCTGACTCCTGCTTCGTCCGTCTGGGGGCTCGTCAGAAATCAGGAAACGCGTATAATAACGCCATGAACGTTCCGTTCGAGAGATAGAAAGGCGCTTCGAACTTCGACGCGCCCCCCAGTAGGAGTTAGCGTAAACGTTATGAAAGCGATTGTTCTTTTTTCCGGCGGTTTGGATAGTATTTTGGCCTGTTGCGTTTTGCAGCGGCAGGGAGTCGAGGTCATAGGTCTCAATATGATCACTCCCTTTCACGACTGCTCGCGCGACGCGGCGAAGCGCGCGAAGGAGCTTGGAATCGAGCTCGTTACCCTCGAATTCGGCGAAGAATATATGGCAATGCTCGCCAAGCCGAAGTGGGGCTACGGATCCAACGTCAACCCGTGCATCGACTGCCGAACCCTCATGCTCCGCTATGCGGCGAAGCTCATGGAGGAGCGGGGCGCCGATTTCGTCGCTACGGGCGAGATAGCGGGGCAGCGCCCGAATAGTCAGAAAATTCACCAACTCACGTTGATTTCGCGCGATTCCGGGCTCAACGGTAAACTTGTGCGCCCTCTTTCGGCGCGGATTCTCCCAAAGACGGACCCAGAACTTTCCGGTCAGCTTGATCGCGAGCAGTTGCGCGCGTTCTCCGGGCGCGGCCGCACGAAGCTCGCGGCGTACGCTCGTCAGGAGTTTGGCGTCAAACAAATCCCGCAGCCGTCTTCCGGTTGCGTGCTTTGCGAGAATTCCTACGCGCCCCGGGTTCGCGACATGCTCAAGCACAAAGAACTTCCGACCCTGTGGGACGCCAAGATTCTCCCCTGGGGACGCCGACTGCGACTCGATCCGACCGCGTTTGTCGTCGTCGGACGTCGAGCCGAAGACTGCGACGCGCTCGACGAACTCTTCGCGTCCCCGAAACGCTCGCGCTGCGTTCTCGTCTACCCGGACAATTACAACGGCGCCTCCGCGCTCCTCGTAACCGACGAAGCGCCGGAATACGGGGACGAAAATCCGACGATTTCCGACAAGCTCGCGCAATATATCGAGACTGCCGGCAGTCTCGCGCTTCGATTCTCCAATCCTGATCGTTATCGCGTCGCCAAGCCGAACGGACCGCAAGGGCGACTCTTTATCGGCGCGACGAAAATGATTATTCCGCTCAAAGAAAACCCGGAAGTCGACTCCATCCCGATTATTCAAGAGCAGGAGAAGAAGGCGAAGCCGAAACGCCGTCCAGAAGAGAGCGAGGAGGCGGCAGAATAGCCCGCGCGACGATCATTCGTCCCAATTTCATCGAGCGCCCTTTTGCGTTTTGCGAAAAGGGCGCGTTTTGTCGGTTTTGCTCGTCGATTTTCGCGTTTTCTTACCTTCGGGACGATTTCTTAATGGCGTTCGACTTTGGATAGGGTACAATAGCAATTCAGACGAGGCGTCGTTGCGTTCCGCCTTCAGGCGCAACGTGGCGTCGCCGATACGAGAATTGGGACTAGTTATGGCGCATTACGATCAACTTCACGTCTTCATAGACGAATCCGGCGATTTTATTAATCTTCTCGACGGCGACGTTCTTCTTGTCGGCGGAGTCCTTTTCTGGGGCGACTATAACGACCAGGTCGATCGCAATCTTAAAAGGACGATTCTCGACGCCATGCACAAAGAGTACGACTACGAATATCGTTGCGTCGATTACGAACATTTGCACTATCATTACGCGCCGCGTTTAAGAGCGCGTGGAAACAAGATCTACTGGAAGGAGAAGAATAGTTTTATCGCCGAAGTTCGTTCTCGGCTTCACGGCGGCAATTACTGGGACAAACTCGAAGGGTTCGTCTTACAGTATGCAGGGGATATCTATACCGGCGCTGGAAGCGATCAAGCGGAAGACGTTCTCGACAATCGTTACGAGAGAATGCTTGAGCTTCTTATAGACAGTCTTCTTACGCGCGTCCTTTATACGGGCAAAGACCGTTTGTCTCCGAACGGCGCGATTCATCTCCACATAGCTAGTCGAACGGCGGTCGAGTACTATTTTGACGACGACGGTCGAGATCGCATTATACGCGACGAGTTAGAACCTCGTAGAATAGAGCGTGGAAACGGGCCGGGCAAGTATCGAATAGACGAAAACGCTCACAAGATAATCATTTCGCTTCTCCTCGATCAGGATCGGTTAGCCGCGAGGGTTAATCGAATCTTGGGCGCACACCAGACCAGAGGCGCGTGCGACGTTGAAATTGAATCGATTCACTATCCCAACTTTACGAGAGAGGTAACTGACGATCCCAGTCTGTTCATTAGAGACGCCGACGTCGAATTAAGCCGCATGGGGTTCTATCTTGCCGATCTCTTCTTAGGGCAAATTCGTAACAACAAGCGTGCGGACGAACTTGTAGTTCGTTATATCCAGAACGTGAACTATTGGGTCTACGTACCGACGACGAAGCTTATTAATGAAATCCAAATCAGTTTGGCAAAGGGCTCGAGCGAATTTTTCTGGAGAACGGTTGTTAATTATCCCAAGCAAGTTAAGGACGGCGTCTTCGTCAATTTCCTTAACAACCTCCCCCAAGAAAGCGCGGATCTCGTTTTAAAGGGCTTTCCCATTGCGCTCGCACGCGTGCGGGACGACGTCGACAATCCTGGTTTGGGCGAGCTGTTACGTTTCAAGCGGGTTTACTTTGCGTTCCAAGAGATTCGCGAGGATCTTCAAGACAAGGTCGCTCGGAACGTTCTGCAAGCTTTAGGCGACTCTTTGGAACTGACAAATCATCGCGTTAAGATTACGCTAGCGAACCATCTAGGACGTTCTTTCGAAGCGCTTCAATACGTTCAGGATTACGACCGAATGTTGGCGAATCCGGAACGGAACGTCTTCGAGTCCTTTTTGCCTGAAGAGGAGTTAGAGTTCCGAACGGACATGGCGATGCGATGCGCGGTAACGTACGTCGATCAATTTGAGTACCAGCGAGCGATTGCGCAATTAGAGAGCGCCGTAGCGTTGCAGGAGAAAACGTTCGAATTCTTTAACGAGCTTTCGTCGGCGAGCGGTCGTCTTTTCATGCGCGACACGCGTCTCTCGCTCGGACGGTGTTACGGCGCGCTCGGACAGCTTCACGCTTTCCAAGGGGAATGGGCGCAAGCGATTGAATTGTTGAACAAAGCGATCGACCACATTGACCCGGAGGAATATCCCGGCGATATTCAACGCGATTTGATCTATCTTGGTCACGTTGCGTGCGACGTAGCGCGCGACGCTCAGGACGACGAGTCGCGCGCGACGGCCGCCGAGCTATGGCGTCGCGTCGTCCAGGATTTACAGTTTCCACGTTGGGACGATCTCGCCGTTATGCAGAAACTTGCGGACGATAATCGCTATACCTTTGCGCTGATCGTTAAAGCGATGGCGTTCTTTGCTTCAGAAGCAGAGATACGACAGTTTCTTAACGCATGGGGCCGGTCGACGCTCATTAGACGGATTAGCGGCGCGAATGGCGGAGACGCTTTTGAACATCCATACGAGCTAATCTGCCAGTCGATCGGCGTCCTCTACGAACGAAGCGATAGTCCGAGTTTCGACGAGGAGCTACGCTCGCAAATTAAGAGACTTGCGCTACAAGCTTACCAATTCGGCTACGAAATTGCGAAAAACGGCGGCGAGATCATCCGCGTTCTGGGACTTGCTTCGCTAGCGAGAAAATTTCTTCTGGCGGACGCGTCCTTGAACGAATGGCGCGAATGGAACGGCGAATTGGAGGCGCTTCTCGCACGATTCAATCAGGAATCGGTAAACTCCGTCTTCGGCGCTGAGCGCGGCGCAATCAAGAGCGGCGAGGGGTTTAATACCGCAAAGGAATACTGCGCTAAGGCGAAAAAATTCATCCAAGCGATACGCTTCAACTACTGGTAATCGCATCGAAAGAGACTAAATGAAAAGGAATACGGAATAATGACGCGTAAGAAGACGAATGCGAAACGAATCGGAGTGAAGTCGACGATCGCCTTTGGAAACGGGAAATATGCGATAACGACCTTTGGCAAGGGAGCGACGGCGGAAATCGCGTTGAAGAGCGCCGACTCGCCCGCTAAGACCTTCCCCTCGCGCTCGGCGCCGGAATTATCGATCCAAGCGGCATTCGATCAGGCGCGTCCGAATTCTAACCAACCGGACTTTGTCGATCCGACGCGCATTAGCGCCGCGCGCGGCGATTTATCCGCGCTGTTAACGAATCCTGTCGAAGCGCCGGAGAGTGATTATCTCGAGCTCAAAGACGCTCTCGAACGGAAGGTCTTCGGCGACGAATTCCCGCAGGATACGATTCGGATCCAGATCGCGAACGCGATTCTCGACGTGCAGAGGATCCTCGGGATTTACGTCGCTGATATTCTTCATTTCGTCGACGCGCTACAGGACGAACCGGAGGATCTTGCCCGCTTGGGGCTCCGAAGCGATAAAATGACAAAGCTCCTGACGCGAGCGCGCCCTTATTTTGGGTTCTTCGGCGGCTCAGAGGTCTTCAAAATTTGCGAAGGTCGGAACGTCGGCGCCGACGTCCATAACGGCAAAGTTTTTCGCGCGTTGGGCGTGATTCGCAAAAAGCTCGCGAATTTCGATTGGAAGAGGTCGCTCGTACTCTTTTCTGAGAACGCGACTTTGCCGGAGAAGTTTTTTTCGAGCGAGGCGGGTGGCGCGACGTTGTGGAGCGAAGTCGTAGCGCCGCTCTGGCGCAAACGACTCGAACGAGTGCGCAGAACGTTCGTTAAAATGTCGGCGAAGAACCTTACGATACTCAACGAAATCTTTGGCGACGATACGGAAGAAAAGAAAAAGGCGCGCGCTCGGCAGTATTATCGTTTTAGCGTGCTCAAAGAGGGCAAGAATCTCGGTTTTAATCTGACGAAGACGCGAGAATACGTTATCGACAAGTACTATCCGATCTTTCATGATCAGCGAATCGAGGTGAAGCGCGTCGTCGACACGTTTCGCCCGAAATTATACGCTTTGCTGGACTTTGTGATTTTCCAAGCGAGCGTCTCTGGCGTCGACGAGTGCGCGAAAGGACGCGCGTCCCTGTGGCAGACCGTGGTCAAAGAGGCGCTCGTTAAGTTGCGCGAGGCGCCGGACGACGACGCCAAAGAGAAAATCTATCAGACGCTAGCCGAAAAGGCAAGACTAGACGGATCCCTTTTCCGCATCGGAATTTGCAGCGTCTGCGACGCATTCCTCTTGGCGCCCGACAGACCGTCCTTTCCCGAGCTCCTGCGTCGGAACGACGCGATAACGCGCGTCGCGCCGGAATGGCTCGAGGAGACGAACGGAGAGGACGCGAGCTCTTTTGTGCAATTAGTCGCGTTCCTCTGCAACTTCCTGGAAGTTAAAGAGATTAACGAGTTAGTTACGGCGTTCGCACGTAAATTTGAATGCGTTCAGGCGTTGATTAATCTTCTGCGCGAGCTGGAAGGCGCGGACGCGGTGAAGTTTACCGAGACGTTTGCGCTTTTTAACGGTCTGGACGGGAATATGGCGGGCAAAATAGCGCAGGAATTGCGTCTGCTCGCGAGCGTTGGCAAGATGAAGCCGGACATGACGTCGGCGAAACGAATTCTGTATAAAAACGCGCTCGAAATTCTCGGCGTTAAGGACGAGGAAATGACCGACGAGTGGCTTGAAGAGCATATTCTTCTCTCGAAACCAAGCGCCGTCGACTGCAAGATGAAGAAAAAGGCGTACGACGAAGCGTTGCGCCGCAATAAGGGAATCGATAAGAAGAGGCAAGAATACGAGGACGCCAAAAACGCGTTGGCTGCGGCGAAGGAGGCGTATGATGAGAAAAAGAAGAACGTGAATCCGTTCCGCAACTATATTGTGAAAAACGTTATAACGTCGCGCGCCTTCTACTATCTTGTGCGTTACGCAAAGCCGAGCGCCGTGCGCAAACTTATGGGCAATCCGAAGATAATTCGGTACGTCTTAACTCGATTGCCGAATTCTCAGATTTATTCCTATTATCGCGTTCTTTGCCCGAACGAGAAAGACGTAGACGCCCCGGAGCCAGCCGACTCCGAAAGACGCGAGCCGTACTTGAGAAAGAGGATTAGACTCCTCGCGGACGCGCTTTCCAACTTCTCCTTCGCCGTGCTTATGGACGATAAGGATAAGATCGTCGCGGCGAGTCGCAGTCGCAACGTCAATTTAGAAGTGGAACGCCTTAAGAATCTCACGACGCTTTATATGTCGATCGCCTATATCGCGGTTAAGAATCTGGTCAAGGTGAACGCGCGATACTTTATTGCGTATTCCTCGCTCGAACGCGATCTGTCGCTCTTTGAAGAGAAGCACAATGAGAAGCTCGCGCGCCATTATGTCGACGTTCCGGTCGGCGACAACAAAACTCTCTGTTTCCGATTGCTTGCGATTCTGGACTTCTATCTCGAGCGCGACGCGGAGACGTTGCGCCGCAGAGGCGAAATCTGCCGTGAAATCTCGCGCCTGAACGCGGATTACTACGGCACGGCGGGGCAAGAGCTGTCGAGGAGCGAGATCGACGGCCGCACGGAAGAAGAGAAGGGCGCATGGCGTGCCGTTCGAGCGAGCGCTGTCAAGCATACGGCGGAGGAAAGCCGCGTATGGCGCGAAAAGAAAAACGCGCTTAACGCCGAGCGCAAGGCGTGCGAGAAGCGATTGCACTTTGGCGTTCGCTGGCGACAGGACGTTAAGAACCGCGATAAGAACAAGGACGAGCGTCCGCAGAAATGGTACGATATCCTTGCGAATCATCGCGCCGAGCTCTTCGCGCTGCAGTCGTCGGGATTCATTGCGACGATCGCGCGCAACGACGTGGGGCGTCTCATTACGATCAATAAGTTCGCCGAGTATATCGCCGACGTTCGCCGCTATCCGGAGGGAACGCCGAAAGAGAAGGATTTCCAAATTTCCAGTTACTTTGAAATCTTCCATTACCTCCGGCAGCGCGCCTTCCTTGAATCGATCTTAGCGAACTCGGACGCCCGATTCTCCGAAGAGCAGCTGAAAACGCTCGAATCCATCCTCGCCAAGATTAAAATGCGCAATTCCTACGACAAAGACCTCCTCAAACTGGAATACCTACCTTTCTCATACTGCCTACCGCGTTATAAGAATCTAACGATAGAAGCCTTGTTCGACCCCGATTCCGACAGCGCCAAAAAAGCGGCGAAAGCGCGAGAAGTCAAGAAGGGAGGAAACGCTAAATAGCCGAACGGCACGCTGGATTAACGCGTTGCTCCTGTTTTTCCCCTGATTTTGACAACGGGAAAGACGATTGCGTATTGACAAATTTTATTGATCGATTACCATTCACGTGTCGGCGGTGTTAAGAGAAAATCGGCGCCCTCGAGCGGCTTGCTTTTTAGCAGGCGCTCAGTCCGACGTGATTAAGAGAAGATTGGAAGGCGAGGTTAGCGCTGTGCCGTTGGGTCAGCCTTTCAATATCTGAGTCGCCATGTTTGAGGGTTGTTTTACCGTCGCGCACGTAGTCTTCCTTTGGGTAGACGTTCAACACGTAGCATTCAAGCTTCATATCAAATCCATAGTCTGCCTTTGGGCAGGCGCTAGATTTATGCCGAGCAAGAACGCAAATAAAAACCGTCGAGCGGAATTCGGAACGACTTTGGTCTTCAGTCAGAATGGTTGAGGGCGGAGTTGGACCAAGGGCTTCCGTACGACGGTTTTTTGTTGGATAGCTTATAGTCCTCTGTTAATCGAGAGATGGAGCGACGAGATCTTGTAGAGGGAAGAAAAACGGACTTAGAGAGAGCGCGCTTGTTCAAGGGGGCGATTGGCGTCTTTATTTGCGCTAGGAACCGTCGACGTTCGAAAGACGCCTCGATTGGATTCTAGGAGCGCGTTTTTACGATTTGTCGAGACTGTTCGTGGACGCTACGCATCGTTCTTTTAGCGCTCGACCGTTTCGATTACGGCAGTTTCAAGTATGTCGCGAAGCGATCATGCCGCTATGCTTGACGTGTCGTTCTTTTCCGTTGACTCGACTAATCGCCGATCGCCCGTCTCTCAATAAATCGGCGTTAAATAGGTCGTGGATAAGCAAGAAAGTCGAAAGAAGAGATTCTGAGATCGTAACTTACTGAATGAAAAAGTTATTGTAGGACCATTCTTTTGGGACGTCTTGTCCGGTTTTGCTCTTCCGCCCTCGGCTCTTTCCTTTGAGTTGGGCGCAAACTTTCTTTTTTCAACCAGAACCGAAGAACGACAAAATAGCGACGCGTCAACCGGGCGCCTGCCTGATTCTGTTGGAATCAAGGCGAACGTCTGGTTGACGCGTCGCGTTTATACGATCGGGACTTTACCCGCGCTTTCGTCGCGCTAGTTCGGCGTCGACTTCTTTTCAAACAGCAGAACGATCGGGTAATCCCCCGAGTCTTTGGCTGTCATACCGACTTTGAGAATTTCTCCGTTTGCGGTAATAGACGTTTCGACGTCGACGTCGTTCCCGGTAGCGGAGACGAAACGATAGTCGGCGGGAATACGGAAGGTCGTCGTCGTACGATGGTCGGCGACTAGTTTAAAAGTTGTCGCGAGCGTCGCGCTAGATTCGTTCCACTGGACGTCGACGAGATCGACGGCGCCTTGAGTGAGATGACGATCGCTCGAGAGGAATTGCGGATTCGCTTGAAGCGGATGGAGCGTAAAGAGTCGCACGGCGCGCGGCGGGATTTCCATACTCAAACGCGTCGACGTCGTTCCGCAGAACTGATCCGTCCAGAATTCGTACGCAACGTATTCGCCGGGCGCAAGTCCCAGTTCGGCAAGTTCGACCCCAATCGTCTGCTTTTCGTCCGACCAGTTGAAAAACGCAACGACGTCCCACGAGCCGAAGGGACGACCGACTTTGAGATCCCAGATCGGGAGATAGTCGAAATACGGGTAGAGCGCGCCTGGTCGCGCGTCGACGACGGGCAGCGTCTGCTGCAGCATGCGCGTTTGCTCTGACGACAATTTACCTAAAAAGTCGCCGAAAAACGTCTGTTGACCCGGCAACGCCACAACCGTCGCCGTTACCCGCGCTTCTTCCGGCGTGAGATCGCGCACGAGCAATGTGTCTGGATCGGAATAAAAGACTATGTTATTCACAAAGATCTGATTGAGCGTTCTGCCCGCCTGCTGCAAGACGTTTGCCCACTTCACCGGCTGGTTCGGATGCACAATATCGGCGCCGGTGCGCGCGGCGTCGGCGTACTTTGCCTCAGGGCCCGTAAAATGCCCCTGGCACGCTAAAAAGACTCGATCGTTTCCGATCCCTTCGCGTAGCGCGCGCACGCAGCGTTCGAAGGGCGCTTCGACGTCCGGATTTTTAAAAACGGCGCGCACGTCGGGACGCTCGTACATATGCGCGCAATATCCTGGTCCGGAGCCGGACATACCGTCGATTTTAAAGAATTCATAGCCCCATTCGTGCGACGCGACGTCGTGAATCTTACGCAGGCGCTCGACAACTTCGTCGTTCGACGGGTCGATCATATACTTGCCGTTCCACGCGCCGATCGGTTTCCCTTCTTTATCGTGGAGGAACCAGTCTTTGTGCGACTCGTAGAATTCGTCAGAGCCCGTGCCGAAGGGCGCCGTCCACAAACCGGGTCGGAACCCGAGCGCGCGAATATCGTCCGCGAGTTTCTTCATGCCGAGGGGGAACTGATTCTCGTTCGTTTCCAAATTAAGATTATAGAACTTCGAGACGGGCAACTGGTCTGAATTACCCTGCCAACTCTCAATCGACCAGAATTCTAAACCGAAGGGTTGGAATTTTTCCTTGCCGATTCGAGCTTCGGCAAGATTGTCCTCGGCGGTCGCCTTGTCAAAGTAGACGTTCCAAGACATCCATCCGGTCGGAGGTTTCGGACAGCGCGCTCGATCGATCGGCGCGTAGTAGGGAACCCAACGTTTTTTGAAATAGTTGCAATCCGCTTCAACGACGAAAACTGATTCGCTCGCCTGCTGAATTCGTCCCGACGTTTCGATTCCATAGCGCGCGTTTTCAAGATAGCGCCTGGCGCTTTTAGGCGCGTTCGCAAGCGTTGTAATGCGGAAATTCGGCGCGTCAAATCGGAGCGCAAGGTCCTGCTCTCGTGCAAAAAGGGAGTCGAAAATCGGCGAATCGGGCGTTCCCGACGCTAAAAAGAGGACGCGTTCGTCTGTCTTCGCCTGAGTTCGGCATGGAAAAGAATCCTCTGGGAAAAGGACGTCGCCCTTGAAAGAGAGAACGCCTTCATAGAACTGCCGCGTACGATGATAGACGAGCGCTTCGAGACGGTCGCCCTGCGTTGTAAAGCGGAGATAACCCTGGACGTTTCCACTGGGATCGACGAGCGCGAGTCGGTCGTGAACGCCGTCTTGAGGTTCCGTAATTCTCCAGGTCGCGTCGCCGCTCGTAAAGGCGAGTTCGCCGGAAATAACGACCTGCGTTTCCGCGTGCGTTAGCGTGAGAAGTTGACTTTCCTCTTGAAATTCGACCGTCCATGCTCCGAGCGCGAGGACAAAGAGCGCCATGACCGCTTGCATATTTCGTGTTCCCTTTATATTCAGAAAGAAGAGCGTGATAAGAGTCGGTCGACGCGGAGTCGACCGACCGAAAACGCAACGTTAGGATTACTCGGCGCCGCCGTTTTTACTTGCGCCGGCGCGCCGACGATTGTACCAGTACGCCGCGAGCATGAGCGCAAATGCGAGCGCAAAGATCGCGACGACCCGATAGATCGATTCCAGATACGACAGGTCGACCGTAAGAACCTTGAACGTCGTTAGACCGTAGAGCATAATGGCGAACCAACGCAGCATTCGTTTGTTCAGAATAAAGCCGATTACGAGTAGAACCGTCGCAAAGACCGTCCATAACACGGAGAGCGCCGTCTGCGCCATGAACGCGATCGGGGTCTCTTCGCCGCGCGGGAAGAAGTCCGCGCAACGCCAGACGTCGACCGAGGTTCCGATCAGCGCCTGGAACAATGCGACCGCGACGATAAAGGACGTCAGCGCCGTGCTCGCGTTAACGCGTTCGAGCCGTTTGCCATATCCGAAAGTTCTCGATTCCTCTAAACGCCTCGACGTGAACTTTCCGACGGCGTACGCGGCGTAGAGTAGCGCGCCGAACACGATAAAAGTAGCAAGCGTAAAGGGATTAAAGAACGGTATCCTAAATCCTCGCAGAAGCGAAATATCGAACGCGAAATACTTCGCAAAGAGCAAGAGCATGAGTATTCCGGCGAACCATGCGCCCACTTGAGATTTTGCCCGTCCAATTGCCAGAAAGATAGCAATTCCAAAGGTCCACAGTATCGAGAGCGCAATCAGGCGCGCGCAGTCGGCGGAGCCGAACCAAACGACGCCGGTAAAATAACGATACGTTTCAAAGGACGCGAGCGCGACGAGACCGGCAAGTCCAAAGACGCCTAGCCCTGCGACGAATTTCCGCTCGTTCTCGATTAGGCCAAGCGCTCGCGGTTCTTCCGAGGCGGCGCGTATCTGACCGCGCCGCGCGCCGAGTATCATGATTGAAACGAAGTAGATCGCCGCAAAAGCCGCGTACGGATTGAGTAGTTCGGTAATCTTTTCATCGTTAACGCGCCAGGAGAGCGAGAAGAATTCGCCGACGGTTACGAGGAAGAGATCGAGAATGAGGAGCGCATAGGCGCAGGTTCGCGAAAGATCGCTACGCAGCGCTCGCCCGAGTTCCCAAACGACGTACGCGAAAGCGAGCAATAGCATCCAAATCGAGCGCCATGCGTAGAAATCGTTCGCGCCGAATCGTTCCGGTCGGAAATGGAACCACGCAAAGCAGTCGAGGCTCGATATGCCGACTAAAAGCATGAACCCCAGCGCGCCCCATGCGGCGGAATTCTTCTGCTCGCTCACGTAATTGGCACGATAGCTTTCCGAACGCGCGTAGCGCGCGACTATGCCAAATAGGATCATGAGCGCGGCGACGATTACGAACGGGAGCGAGTACGCGTTGAGAAGCGGACGCGAGAGTTCGTCCGCGACGCGACAATCAACCCAGTCGGGGAGCCCGTTCATTCGGCTTGGCGGAAGCAATAGAGGAACGACGGAACCGCCGCCGAGAAGCGGATGTTTAATGAGATTGATCAAAATGAGTTTCGCAAGAAGGAACCCGGTCGTAACGCGCGCCGCGAGACGTACTTTCGGCGCGTCCGTTATCGCGCCAAAGAGATAGAGCAAGAACGCGATTGCCGCCCAAACGATTAGCACGGCGGCGCAACCGACGAGCCCCGGCGTGGGATAGCCCATTTTGCACGCGACGCTCGTTACGTACGCGTAAATTTCCGACGCCGCGACGAATAACAAGACGACGGCGCCGACGATTGTGTAGATTACGGATAGAAGGTTGGTCGTTACGGCGGGCGAACCGTCGCCGTTGCGCGCGGCCCCGAAGAGACGCGTATGAACAAGGGACGCGCCGAGTAGAATGAGCGACGCGATTAACGTTGGCGAGGCGATCGGATTGACAAAGGGGTACGCTTCAAGATACCTTACCTCCTCGTTGGGGGTTACGACTTCGACGAACGCTTCAAGGCTGAAGAAGCGATAATGATTCAGTAGGGCAACGCCCCAAAAGACTGCGAACGCGAAGAAGAGCGCGGACCAGAAGGTCATGATTCCGACGACCCGTCGTTCGGAATTAAGATAGGAAGCGGCGAGTCGTTCGCGTTGCGCGCCGGGCGGCAAAGTCAGAACGAACGCAGGCGTTCGGAGACGCGCGCGATTATGTCCGGCAATGAGCAAGGCGCCGACGGCGAGCGCCGACCAGCCCACCGCCTCGACTCGTTCCGTCGTCATGAACATGCTAACGGCGACGGTGAAAAAGAGGAACGCAAGAACGGCGAAAACGCTTCGCAGGTTCATAACGTTCTTCATCGCCTGCGCGAATTTCAGTTGTTCGACGGAGTCGGGCTCGATCGGCGCCGTCGTCATAAGCATTAGCATTCGCGGTTTGGCGACGAACGCCAGTATTGCGTAAAGCGCGAAGAAGGAGAGCGCGATATATTTGCCGTATGCGTCGAGGAAATCTCCCGTCGTTAGCTCGCCCAATAGCACGCCGTTATGCTCGTTCCCGAGGCACATTTGCCAAAACGCTAACGTAACAATAATTGGCGAGAGTAAGACGCGCAAGAGATCGATCGCGAGGCCTTCGCGTCGACGCGTTAGGAAGAGACCAAGCTGATCTAGGAGGTCGAGCGCGTAAAAACCGGCTAAGAAGCTTAGCATGGCGTTGAACGTGTCTGCGTTGTGCGGATAGGAGTCCGACTGAGCGAAGAAAACGAAGAGCGCGCCGACCCACGGAACGAGCGCGATCGAAGATCGTCTGAGCCAATTGACAAGAATGATCGCCGACCCGAAGAAGGCTAATAGATAGATTGTTAACCAACTTGGCTCCATGCCGCGTTCAATAAGGAACGGCGTTGCAAGACCTCCCAACGACGCCGTTAAGCCGACGACCGCGCTACGGTAGAGACCCGCTATTATGAAGCCTCCGAATACCGACGTTATCATAATCGCAACGTCGACTTCAAAGGGCGCGACCTGCGCCCGCATGGCGTAGTAGCCCGTTAAGATAAACGTAACGACCCCAGACGACGTGAGCGTCTCGGCATAACGGCGCATGCCCCGCTTGTGGAGACGGCGACCGAAAAATAGGAACGTCGACCCGAGCAGAATGAGGCCCACGCATCGATTCGTCGGATTGAGTAGTCCTTTTTCAATTGCGACCTGAACAAAGAACGCGCTGCCGACGACAAAGAGGAGCACGGCGACCCAGGCGAGGAGCTTGCGTCCGACCAGCATTTCGAGCGCGTCTTGGAACGAACGACTTTCGTTTTCAGACGATTTTGGAATCGCGGACTCATTCGAGGCGGGACGCGGCGACGTCTGCGCGTTGGGAGTGGAGGACGTCGACGTGCGGACGAATTCATCAAGCTCGACGATTTTGGAGTCTTTGTCCGACGCGGAAGCCGTCGCCGATTCTGAAGGACGATCAATTGAAATGGGGGGTAGAATCGCGTTGCCGTCGTCAGGCGACGAGTCGAGAAACGCGTCTAGGTCGACGGTTTCCAACTCTTCTTGACCCTCTTTTTGCGGAGCTTGCGAATCGAGCGAGAGAGGGGGTAGGACGTCGCGCGCGTCTGAGCTTTCCGTTTGGGTCGCCGTCGAGCTGATTGTCGAAGTCGGTTTTTCTTCGTCCTTCGGTTCTTTTTCGGCGAAGGGCTCTGAAGAGACCTGTGGACGCGCCGTCGTCGTTTCACGCGGCGTTTCTTCCAAACGCGCAGGTTCGACTACGCTTGTCGACGTCGGCGCGCTCGCTTGTAGAGATTCGACTCCTGACGATTGTTGGTTTGATTTAGAAGGCGCGGCGTTATCCCTGCCGAGGGCGTACATTTCGAGGCGGAGTTCTCGCAAACGCGACTCGAACTGTCGCCGCGTTTCTTCTATTTTATCAGCGCACGACTTCCTAATCGTTCCCATTGCGATAAGTATGGGAATAAGTACGACGAATCCCCATCCCGCAACGATAAGGCTAAAGCCCACAAATTCCTCAAATTCCATTGACGTATCCTCCGCACGCTTTTGTCCAATGGAGCTCCATGCTATAACAGCACAACCCAACGCTTCCATTGTAAGCAGAATCGCGCCTGAAGCAATATTAGAATAGTAAAAATAGACAAAATAAACAAACTGCCAACCGAAAAGGTCGGCTTAATTGGTTAGAACGGATTTGCGCGATTGAAAGAAAGCGAGATCGCGCGCCTAGGCGCGATCCCGCGTTGCGGATTAGAGAGAAACGAATTTGGGTTTAACGAATCTCTTTTTTGTAGTTGCCAGCGCGGTCTTTTTGACCTTGATCGCCTTTTTCGAGCACGACGTCGAGCGCCTTAATGAAGAGTTCTTTGTTCTGCTTGCGCAAGTAATCGTGGTGCGCAAGGTCGAGAATCGCGTTGAGCGCTTTGTTTTGAAGCTCGGGCGTGTCGACGTACTTGAGCGCGTATTCGACCGACGCGAGTTCGCGTACGGAGCCGACGCGTTCAAGAACAAGATTGCGTTCGTCGTTGCGAGTAGCAAGGTCGAAAGCGATCTTGAGGTTCTTGAGCTTATCGGCGCCGGACATATCGATACCGTCTTGCTCGTCGGGTAGCGACACGACGCGAATGAAGGCGCGCAACGCTTGGATGCGAAGCTGTTCGGGATAGTCCTTATTCTTAGCGGCGTCGAGCAGCTTTTCATACACGGTCGCATTGGGCCAGTTGCAGAGCGCGCGAACGGAGAGCGCGATCATGTTCGGATCGTTTGATTTCAGTCCGGCTTCGATTTGTTCGAGCGCGGCGTCGCCGCCGACGCGACCGAGAAGCAGGAAGACTTGCGGTCCGTTTTGATTATTCATCTTGGCGATAACGGGCGTAGCGTCGCCGTCGCAGAGTCGGGAAATGATCTGCTCGGCGCGGTCGCGTTCTCCACCGCGCGGAATGGCGAGGTAGACGTCGACGAAGTCGCCGACGTTATCCTTGGTCGCGAGCGTTTCGGCCGCCGCAATGAGATCGAATCGCGCCGGGCAATCGTCCTTTTTCGCGGCGTCAAGCAACGTTTTGACTTCGGACTTGATATAACGTCCGGCGACGATTTTCGCGAGGGACGCGAGGTTGGCGCCGTCCTTTTCGGACTTGAGCGCCTTAACGACGGCTTCGTCGAAATCATCGTCGTCGATGTTCTTCATAATATTTTCGACAAGTCCGCGATCGAATTTCGAGAGTTGCTCGTAGAGCGTCTGGAACTCGTCTTCGTCGCCGATCTTTTCGAGCGCAAGGAGCGCCGCCTTTTTGACGTCGGCGTTTTCAGACGCGACCGCCTTAACGGCGAGATCGACGAAATCGTCGTCTTTACGAACGCGCAACGCGCCGAGCGCGCGCGCTTTCGCGTCGTCGTCGAGCGAGTCGAACTTCTTCATGTAGTCTTCGAATTCGTCTTCGTCGATCACGGGCAGAGCGAGCGGAATTTCCGATTCGACGCCGACGGAAAGGTCGACGTCGCGC
This sequence comes from uncultured Planctomycetota bacterium, assembly GCA_902803085.1. Classification (GTDB taxonomy): domain Bacteria; phylum Planctomycetota; class Planctomycetia; order Pirellulales; family Thermoguttaceae; genus RUG369. The sequence goes on along the minus strand of CADCOO010000354.1, from coordinate 14,225 downwards.
GCCTTGATATAGGGCGTAAACTTATCGGCGTTCTCCGCCTTCGCTTGCGCGGCCTTGAGAGCGTTGATCGCCTTATTGGTCGCAATGTGCGCGAGCGCGCGCGCGGATTCGTCGAAGAGAGGCGCTTCTTCGCTCGTTAAGAACGCGGCGATACCGTCGACGCACGAGTCGTCGCCGACCCACCCGAGGATGTGAAGCAGCCACGCCTTGGTAACGACGGGATAGTCGCCCTTAAGCGCGTCGAGCATAATTTTATTGGTGGTCGCGCGGTCGTTCTGGTCGCGGAGGCATAGCTCCATCCATCCGACTTGCGCTTTTTCCATTTCTTTAACCTGACCTTCGTCCGCCATATTCTCGGCGGTCATTTTCGGCGCCCATTCGGCGAATTTCGCGGCGGGATCCTGCGCCATGACGTTCAGAGACGCAAGCGTGGCGACGAGCGTTGCAAGAACGCTGAACGCGGCATATTTCCAAGTTCTATTCATATACATTTTCCTATGTTAGCGCGACTCGCTAAGCGCGCGGTCGCGACGATTGGCTTTGTTAGCTCCTGAAACAACGCGTTCGACGCATTAAACTTCCGGAATGACGTAGGGATATCGTTGCGGTCGCGAGACGTGTCGAGTCGCTTCGGGGTCGTTGACGAACTCGCATTTTGCAGCGTTCCATTTGAGAGGACGATTAAGTTTGTGAACGATCGCGAGGAGTTGGCACAGAGACGCGGTGCACGCGCCGTAATAGAAGTCTTGGAACGGACGCAAGCGATTGCGCACGCAGAACGCGAAATCGTCCGCGATATTCGTCGCGCCGCCGGAATAACGGCGAACGTCGACCGCCTTGAGGGGATTGAGCTTCGTTTTCTGATGCTCATATTTTCCTTCGCTACCGACGAAGGTAACGTCGTAGGGACCGTTCCATGCGTAATACATCTTAATTCCGTTCTTGAAGACGGCGCACGCATATTCCTTGCCCTCATAGCGCGGCGGAAGCAGTTCGACCGGCTCTTCGGCGTCGACGCCCAATACGTACATCGCGCCGCCGAACTTGTGAGCGCCCCAGTCGGCGAGGAAACCGTTCCCGTATTCCGTGTAACGACGCCAGCCGCCGCCGTAGTTGCCCGAGCAACGCTCGCTGTTGTACGGCGCGACCGGCGCTTGACCCTGCCAACGATCCCAATCGAATCCTTCTGGAATCGGTTGTTCCGGAAGGTAGGCGTGAATCGGAGGATTGCCTAGTCCGATATAAACTTCTTTAACGTCGCCGATAGCGCCGCTCTGAATAATCGGCGCCATATAGCCGTAGTCTTCCATAACGCGCTGACTGCCGCTCGTGCAGACGCGATTATATTTGCGCGCCGCCTTAACGATCAGACGCGACTCTTGTAGCGTGAGCGTTAGCGGCTTTTCGCAGTAGACGTCTTTGCCAGCCTGGCACGCTTCAACGGAAATCTTCGTGTGCCAGTGGTCCGGCGTTGCGCAGACGATCGCGTCGACGTCCGTGCGTTGGAGGACGTCTTCGTAATGCGCGTACTTAGCAGCCGCGTCGTTACGATAGTGATTGTTGACGCGTTCCGCCGCATGGTCAAGGTGAGCCTTGTAGCAGTCGCAGACGCCGAGGACGTGGTAGTTCGGGTTGTTCAGGAAGCCGCCGAGAAGCTCGTTGCCGCGATTACCAAGCCCAATGTGGACAAGATTGATCTTATTGCTCGGCGAGACTCCGCCTTCGAAACCAAAAATACTGCCCGGGAGAACGAGCGGCGCTGAGAGCGCGCTCACAGAAGCCGCCAAAAAATTGCGGCGATTAAGGCGTGGTTGATTCTTTTTCATCCGATATCCTTTGAATATAGGTAACTCACGACGTCGCTCGGCGCGCGGCGGCGCCGGCGCCTGACGTTTTTACTACTAAACGCACATTATAACCGTTTTGTTACGAGATTGCAAACAAAGGAACGTTTTTTTGTTATATTCCGTAAAAAGCGCGCCGCGCGCCCGTTGTGAAACGAGCGCGCGGCGCGCGCGGGGAGATTATGGAACGCGAGTATTAGAAGAAGGAACCAGCGCGAAGGTTGGGAGGTCCGGAGAAGAGTTCCGTCGGTTTACGTTTGGGCTCGGCGTCTGCCGGTTTAATAACGGCGTCGGCTTTTGGCTTGTCCTCAGTCGTCGCGCTTGTAGGCGCCTGCGTTGCGGCGGTTGTGTTCGCAATTTGATTAGGCGTCGCCGTTTCGGGCTCCAACTTTGAGACGAAGACGGGCTTAACGGCGCCTTCTCCGTCGGCGTTCGGATTAGCAAAGCCATTTGGCGCGCTCGTCTTTGCGTTCGACATGGAAGGAATCGGCTTTGGTTCGCCGTTGAGTTGCGCGTTCTTTTTCCGTGCGAGTTCCGCCGTCGGGGTCGTGATCCACTTGACGTCGGAATCGTCTCGTTTTGGCAAAACGGCGGAGACTGCGCGTACGCCGTTCGTTTGCGAACCGTTTGGCGACGTCTGGCGCTCGACGGTTGCGACTTCGCTAAACCCGAGCTTTGTAGCTCGAGGAGCGTTTGAAGCGCCGTTGTTTGTTGGGGCGAGCGTCGCGGGCTGCGAATTTTCGACGGGCGCGGGTTCTTCTTCCGGCAGTATAATTTCAGTAGAGGATTCGACGTTAAAATCCTGTTCCGCTTGCGCGGCGGTCGAAGGCACTCGAGTCGTCTGCGATCCGGCGTCTGCGACGACGCTTTCGGTAACGGTCGCGGCGTTCGAATCCTGGGACTGCGCGTCGTCGATCTCTTTGCTCGCCATTTGCGCTTTTAGCTCGTTTTCGCGTCGCTTAGCTTCGTACTGCGCTTCCAGCAGGTTGGCGCGCTGTACGACGTTTGAATCGTTCGGATTGAGCTTGACTGCTAGATTAGCGTTTTCTCGCGCGTCGGCAAGATCGCCCGCTCGTTCGGCGAGAACTCCCATTTTGTAGTAGGCGCGATAATCACCGGGCGCTTCTTCCGCAATTTCCTTGAGCAGTTTGTAGGCGTCGGCGTCCCTTTCTTGCGCTTCGAGCAGATAGGCGATTTCCAGTTTTGGTTCGATTGACTGCGGGTTGCGATCGCGCCATTCCTCGAGGGTAGCGAGCGCGCCCTTCGCGTCGCCGCGCGAGGTCGCGGCAGTCGCCAGACCTCGATAGCAGCAGACGATCGTCTCCGGGGCCGGATTCAAATCGAGCGCCGTCCAATACGCGTCTTCCGCCTGCTCGAGGAGTTTCTGATCGCCCGTCTGAGCCGCCTTGCGTTGGTACGCGGAACCGAGATTATAGTAGGTCTCGGCTGAATCGGGGTTTTCGTCTAAGGAAGCCTGAAAGAGCGCGATGGCGTCGTCGTATTGTCCCGAGGTAAAACGCTCGACCCCCTGCGCGTTGCGCGCGGCGGCGGTATTCGAGGTCGCGCATCCCGACGCGCCCACAAGGATAGCGCCGAGCGCGATCGCGCCGGCGGCAAGCGCGAATCCGTTCGCGTTGCGCACGACGACGTTAATGGCTTGAACCAGATTATTCGTTTTCATGACTGCGTCTCGTTTCATCCGTTAAACGCTGAATCGCTCGCCGCGTCGCCATTCCGTTAGCGACGCGCGATTTTCGGGACTATATACTATTATCTGATTCGTTGCAAGCGGTCTTTTTCGCGAAAAGGGCGGCAATTTCATGAAAAATAGCGATCGATCGCTTGCAAAGTCCGTTGCGACTCGGTTATAATGGGAGCGGCGTTCGGGTCTTTTTATGGCGGCGCCTGGACGACAACCATACGGAGTTTAACATGACATTGCGGTTACGCGTTCGCTTTTGCCTGGTCGCGGCGATCCTAGCGACTTCGAGTCTGATTCTCTGCGCGCTCGTTCCGTCGACCTGTCTCGCGCAACGCTTAAAACCTCGCGCGACGTCTTCCGTCTCCTCGCGTTCGCAAAGGATGGAGACGAACGACGGCGCGTTGCCGCCCGCCGACGAGTTTGACGATTTAACCCTCGACGAGTCCGCGCTCGATTCCCGCGCGTGGCTCGATTCCGACCGTTCTGCGGCGCTACGCGAACGCGCGCTACAGATCGCTGAAGAGCGGCGCGCGAGGTGGCCGGCGTTTGAGCCCGTTCGCGAAGATCGCGCCGACGAACTTGGAATACGCCGCATTTCCGCCGGTCGCGTGACGCTTCATACCGATCTGCCGAAATCGCGCGAGACGGATACGATTCCCGACGCGCTTGAAGCGGCTATTCCCAGACTTTGCGAATTCTTCAAGGTTGATCCGAATCGCTTTGCTAATCTTCAAATCGACGCGTTCCTCATGGCGGACGTCGATCGTTTTATCGAATATGGCGCGCTTGAAGGGCAGCCCCGTTTCCTCTACGGCTACTCTTACGGCGATCGAATCTACGCAAAGGATCAAAAGCTCGGCTACTACAACCGATTTCTACTGACGCACGAGCTTACGCACACGATAATGCACGAGCTTTACGGCGATCTGCGCCCCCGTTGGTTTTCGGAGGGCGCCGCTGAATTTCTAGCGCTTCACGCATGGAAACCCGGAACGAAGCAGATTGAGATTGCTATGATTCCGGAATCGGAAGAGGCGACGCCCGGATTTGGACGCCTTCGATTCATTCGCGAACTTGTCGCGCAAGGGGACGCGCTCGCGCTGGCTGATATTCTCGCCTTCGAGCCGCGCGATTTTACGGACGTCTCCGCATACGCATGGAGTTGGGCGCTCGTTATGTTTCTCTATAATTCCCCGAAATATCGCGACGTCGCCGAGCTTCTTCCATTTTGGATGACCGCGCCCGATCCGAATAGACTCTTCGTCGACGCGATCGGCGACCGCTGGGGAGAACTGGAATACGATTGGGCAAACTTTATTACGACCCTCGATTATCGCTATGATTTTGAGGCGTCCGACGTTGTGCGCGCGAAGACGCGCGAGTACGACGACGACGCGTTGCGACGAGGAATCGTCGTCGAAGTCGACTCAGGCAAAGGGTGGCAGAACGTCGGCGTTCTCTTGGAGAAGGGGAGAAAGTATCGCGTCGCGACCGCAGGGAGGTTCCTTTTCTACCTTTCAAGCGCTGGAAAGACGCTTGAGTTTGAGGCGCCGGGCGCAACGTGCCAATATATAAACGGCGCGCCGGCCGGTCGGCTGTTCGCCGCCGTCGCGCCGAACGTCGACGGGCTTTCTTTTGCGGACGTCTACGGCGCCGATCGGTCGTTTGCTGAAGAGAATCAAACGTTCCGATTCAACGCGTTTCGCGGGCGCTCTTCCGACGCGACGCGATTTGATTCCGTCGTCGACCCGCTCTATCCCTGGAAGGACCGGTTCGAATTCCGATCGGCTAATCTTACGATAACCCCCGACGTGGACGGTGAGCTCTATCTTCGCGTCAACGCGGCGTCGGGCGATCTTGCAAAGAACCGAGGAAAAATTAAAGTTCAAATCAAACTCAAGGAGTAGTCTCGCGGTTCTCCGTAGAGACGCGACTGTTATTCAATAAAGGAGAATTCATGAAATACTTGCTATCCGCGTTATTTGCGCTTATTGCGACCGCCTACGCGTTCGCCGACGCGCCGAAGCCGACTCTCCCAGAAGACGGCGCTACCGTCGATATCAGACCTGCCGTTCAAAGAGTCTATAAGTCGCCCGAAGAAAGAAATTGGGACGGCGACTATCGTCCCGGAAAACTCAAGGAAAAGAACGACCAAGATTGCTCGCAACCGACGCCCGTCGAGTTCAAATGGGAGCCCGCTACCGCCAAAGGCGCGAACTATACCTTACAGATCTCGACTTCTCCCGAGTTTCCCGCTAACGACTTGATCGAGATCGCGACGGGCGATCAAACGACGGCGACGGCGACGAACTTCAATATCGGGACAGCATACTACTGGCGCGTGCGCGCCGAAGCGCAAACCGGCGACAATTCGTACGCCGTGTGCCATTCGCCGACTTGGAGTTTCAAAACAAGCGATTACCTCCCGCGTTGGTACGACCTGCCGAATCTCTCGAACGTACGAGACGCCGGCGGTTGGAAGACGGCCGACGGTAAAAAGAAGGTCAAGATGGGCATGGTCTATCGAGGCGGCGAGTTCGATCAACATTCCGACCTGACGCCGGAAAGCAAAAAGTACCTTCTCGAAACAATGGGTATTCGAGTCGATCTCGATCTGCGCGGTCCTAGCGAATGGAATAACGTCGAAGATTATAGTTCTCCGCTTGGCGGAGAAGTCGCTTGGAAGAATTTCCGAATCGGCGGCTACGACGGAATCTTTGACGACCGTAACAAAGAACTCTTCCGCGATATGTTCAAACTTCTTGCAAAACGCGAATCTTATCCAATCTACATCCACTGCATGGCGGGCGCGGACCGCACGGGCACGACGCTTGTCGCGTTGAAGTCGGTTCTCGGGTGTTCCGACGGCGACTTGGCGATGGATTATGAGTTTACTTCTTTCTCGAAATACGGCGATAGGCATATCGGCGAAGGTTCCGCGTACGGCAAGATGTGCGAAAAGCTCAAAGAGTACGAAGGCGAAACGGTCGCGCAGAGATTCGTAAGCTATCTGAAATCGACGGGCGTAACGGAAGAAGAATTGCAATCGATTCGCGACCTCCTCCTTGAAGACGTCGAGTAATTCGTCGTCTTTCGTACAATTGCGACTTTTTCTAAGAACGTTCCGCCGTATCGCGACGGGGCGTTCTTTTCGTTCCAAACGTTAGAGCGACGCGCAAAATCGTTAAAAGACGCCCATAACCCCATCAGAAAGTTGGGCGCCCCCCTTGAAATCGTCAAAAAATACGGTAAGATCATAGATTCAGGGATAATGTTCTATAGTCGACGCCTGCGTTGGCTACGACTATGGCGATAGAAAGCACAACAACACATAAAAAGAGGGTTAAGATGCGACGTCTCTTGATTGCCGGCAACTGGAAGATGAATTTGAAACTTGAATCGGCGAAAGCTTTGGCGCAAGGTCTGAAGGAAGCGGCCGCCGCCGTAACCGAAGTCGACATTGCCGTCTGTCCGCCGAGTCTCTACGTTCAGCCCGTCTGCGACGTTCTCAAAGGTTCCAATATTGGCGTCGGCGCTCAGAACGCGTACTTTGAAAAAGCTGGCGCGTATACCGGCGAAATTGAAATGGCCATGCTTACCGACGTCGGATGCCAGTACGTCATTCTCGGTCACAGCGAGCGTCGCCACATCCTCGGCGAATCGAGCGAGTTCATCAATCTGAAAGTTCGCGCCGCGCTCGCCGCCGGACTTACGCCGATCGTCTGCATTGGCGAACTGCTCAAAGAGCGCGAAGCCGGCGTGACGAACGAAGTGAATCGTCGTCAGTTGGACGGGTCCTTCTCGGGCGTTTCCGCCGACGATATGAAGAAGTGCGTTATCGCGTACGAGCCGGTCTGGGCGATTGGGACGGGGAAAGTTGCGACTCCGGATCAGGCTCAGGAAGTCCACGCGGACGTTCGCGCTTGGATTGCCGAGCGCTACGGCAAAGACGTTGCGGACGTCGTTCGTATTCAGTACGGCGGCAGCGTTAAGGGCTCGAACGCGAAAGAGATTTTGAGCAAGCCGGACGTCGACGGCGCTCTCGTTGGCGGCGCGTCCCTCAAGGTCGACGCCTTCATGGAAATTATCAACAACGTTCGCTAATTTGCGCGTAAGCGCACGCGCGTAAGATAGCGTGCGCCGCGTCTTATTGCGTGTCGAGCGCTCGCAGAACAGCGCAATAATCCAGTTTGCGCTCCGACGAGCGCTCGATTTGACATACTAAAGGAATTCAACCATGGGTATGCTCCTAGCCGGCGCCAAAGCGCTAGTCTTCATCTTAATGGTTCTCATTTCGGTCTTCTTGATTCTGATCATCCTGATCCAACGCGGTAAGGGCGGCGGTCTTGTCGGCGCCTTCGGCGGTATGGGCGGCGGCAGTATGTTCGGAACGAAAACGACCGACGTCTTCCTGAAGATTACGATCTGGACGACCGTCGTCTGGTTCGTCTTCTGTTTCGGCAGTCGGTACCTGATTCGCATTAATTCCAACAGCGGCATTGTCGACCAATCGGCGGCGGCGGCTCCGGAAGCGACCGTGCCGGTCAATCAATCTGCCGCTGGCGACGCTGCGCCCGCGCCCGTTACGGACGCTCAAACTCCTGCCGAGCCTGCGACTGACGCTCCGGCGCCCGCTGAATCCTCCGCAGCCCCGGCTACGGACGCGCCCGCGTCGGCTGCCGAATAGCGCGCGGCGGCCCGCGCGCCTTGGTTCGACCGCAGACGGAATTGCGTTTGCGGTCGCGCGCTTTTTTCATTCAAACGCGCGCTAAACGAACGCCGCATTCTGAAAGAAGAGATTTGCAATGTTAACGAGCATGACGGGCTTTGGCTCGGCGACGACGCGCGATCAAGGGTTCTTGTTCTCGTCCGAGATTAAAGCGGTTAACAACCGTTTCCTTAAAGCGACGATACGTCTTCCAGACGGGTTTGCGTCCTTGGAAACGAAAATCGAAGAGCTTATTCGCTCGCGTATTGCGCGCGGTTCGGTCTATTATACGCTGACGATAACGCGCGACGCGCCCGGCGCCGCATATAAAATTGATCAATCGGCGCTCAGATTCCATTTAGAGTCGTTGCGCGGTTTCCAACGCGACAATCCCGAATTAACGGCGAACGTTCCCTTTGGCTCTCTTGTTGAGTTTGCGCGTTTGCCCGGCGTTATGCAGCAGTCGGAAGGCGCGCTTGCGACGGCGGACGCGCTCTGGTCGTCGATATCCGCGAACGCGACGTTGGCGCTCGACGCGTTGCAGAAGATGCGCGAGACGGAAGGCGCGACGACCCAGAATTATCTCGCCGATATTATCGCGAAGTTGCGCGTTTGCAACGACCAAGTCAAAGCGTTTGCGCCGACGGTGGTCGAGAACTATCGCGCGCGCCTCACCGAACGCGTCGCTAAGGTTCTAGCCGAGAACAACGCGCCGTTCGATTCCGTCGATCTGATTCGCGAAATAGCGATCTATACGGATCGCGTTGATATTTCGGAAGAGATTGCGCGCTTCTACTCGCATCTCGACCAGTTCGTTGCTACGATGGATTCGGAAGCGGCGTGCGGTAAGAAGCTTGATTTTCTTACGCAGGAAATGTTTCGCGAGACGAATACGATCGGTTCAAAAGCGAATTCTCCCGAATTGCTCAAGCTAGTCGTCGAGATGAAGTCAGAAATAGAACGCGCGCGCGAAATGGTTCAGAACGTGGAATAGTTGACCGGTGGAACAAACGATAAGGGCGCTCTTATGGCTACGACAGAATCAACGTCTCGGCGCGGTCGCGTCCTCGTTGTCTCCGGACCTTCCGGGGTGGGAAAGGGCACGTTGTTGAAGCGCCTTTTTGACTCGGCGGAATTTCCGCTGAGGACGAGCGTGTCGGCGACGACGCGCGCGCCGCGAGTCGGCGAGGAGAACGGCGTTCACTACTGGTTTATGACGCGCGAAGAATTTGTTGCGCGTCGCGATCGGGGCGAATTCCTGGAATCCTTTGAGGTCTATGAAGGCGGCGCGCTTTACGGCACGTTGCGCAAGACGGTGGAGGAATCAGTTCGACTCGGCGATTGGGTCGTCCTTGAGATCGACGTCAAAGGCGCTAGGAGCGTCGTCGCGCAGATTCCCGACGCGGTTACGATCTTTATAGCGCCGCCGTCCCTCGACGCGTTGCGCGAGCGTTTGACCGCGCGCGGTACGGAAACTCGCGAAGAGTTGGAAAAGAGAATGGCTCAAGCGTCGAGCGAGATTGCGCAGAGCGACTTCTATCGTTATCGAATAATCAACGACGACCTCGACGTCGCGTACGAGGAGTTAGTCGCCGTCATGCGCGAAGTCGCTCGGTCTTAGTCCGTGAGATTTTCCCTCCTTGACAAATAGCATTTTCAAAATACGCTGAAGAGAACGACGCGACGTTCGTCGCGTCTTTTACGCGCTACGCGCACTCTTTTATAGGATGTAGACACATGATCGAAGAATTAAAAGACGAAAAACTGATCAAGAAAGTTGGCGGACGTTTTCGTTTGACCACGCTTATCCAAAAGAGATTGGCGTCTAAAAAGCACGGCGACGCTCCCGACGGTGAAAAGGCGGCTCAGGGTGAAAAGTACGACGAAAAAGATTATCTCATGGACGTTGTCCGCGAGATTCTCGACGACAAAGTGTCGCTCGAGATGGACGAAGACGGTGAAAAGCGCGAAGCGAACGCCTTTGAGATGAGTCAGAATTCGTAGCGATCCCCCTGATCAATTTTCACATTCTCTTTCTTCACTCACGAGGCGCGCGCGAAACGATCCTTTCGCACGCGCCTTTTAAGTCTAGCTGACGCTGATTTTGTTGGCGGCGTTTATTCGGCGTCGAACTTTTCCATAGCGAGAGGCGCGATATGGCGACGAGAATTTATATTTTGGCGAAAGAGTTGGGACGCGCTAATTTCGAGATAGCCGAGGCCTGTAGGCTCTTGTTTGCTGGGCGCGGAAGACGCCTGGCGCCTTCCTCCGCGTTGACGGACGAGGAGGCGGCGCTCTTACGAGACTATTTTACCGCTAGCAACTCGCAGTCGTCCTCGTCAGACGAATCCCTTGTCACGCGCACGACGGACGAATCGTGCTTGTCTGGTTGCGAGATTCTCCTCGGCGTCTGCGGAGGAATAGCCGCCTATAAGAGCGCGGAGTTAACGAGCCTGCTCGTTAAACGAGGCGCAAAACCTACGGTGATTATGACCGACGCCGCGACGAAATTAGTGGCGCCCAAAACTTTTGAGGCGCTTACGAAACGTCCAGTCGCGCTCTCTATGTGGGAACAGAATCACATTCATCCCCACATTGAGCTTGCGCGTCAAGCCGAAATCTTCTGCGTTGCGCCCGCAACCGCCAATATCATGGCGAAAGCCGCTTGCGGGTTGGCCGACGACCTAATGAGCGCGACGATTCTCGCGTTTTCTGGCAAACTGATTTTTGCGCCCGCCATGAATAGCGTCATGTGGAAAAAAAATGCGACGCAACGGAATTACCGCCTTTTGTTGGAAGACGGGGTCGAATTCGTTGGACCCGCTTCAGGTCGATTGAGTTGCGGAGAAGAAGGGGTAGGAAGGATGTCGGAACCGAGCGTTATTCTCCTTGCGATAGAAAAAGCCGTCGTCGAGTTGAAGAGCAAATGACGGTTAGAATGTTCTTTTTTGAATGGGTCGGGACGTTCGAACTCAAAAAATTTTTCTAGGCGACTTTACTAACGCCTCGTTGAGCCGAATTGCTTTGACCCTTTATTTCCCGAATTAGGACGCGGTATTTTCTTTGCTATTCTTCCTGCGTTGCCTATTTTGGCTAGCGAATCTAGTCATTTTTTTATCTTTTTTAACAAAGCCCCCTTGTCTAAAAAACGTTTTGCAGTAGAATGGACTAAATGTTGCAAATTACCGACGACAAAGAGTCGCGACTGCGCCGCTAGCTCTCTTGAAAGCTATGCGCAGCAGGGAACGAGGCGGTTTTCCCGCTTCATTTTGCCATGCGTCGCCCCTCTTTGTAACCGACTTTTAGTCCCCGTCTTTCGGTTATTGGACTCATAGTCGGCGACTGTAACATGCGTCAGTTTTCGCCTGAAATTATCGCTCACACTGCGCGAGCGCTACGAGTCGCGAGGCTCGTTGATATTAGGTTATGAAATAGACGTTCGGCTTTAGCGTTTGTTTTAGTTGATCGCTTGAGCGGCGGATATTTGTCAAGTTGGTTTGGAAATAACGGAGATAATACAGTGTCCAATTCCGGAAATGGCGTCATCAGAATAAGGATGGAAGCATACGATCACGTCAAGCTCGATCAAAGCGCGCTTGAAATCGTTGAAACGGCTAAGAGAACTGGTTCGACAGTTAAGGGACCGATTCCGCTTCCCACGCGAGTCGAGATTTATACCGTTCTTTCCAGCCCTCACGTTGACAAGAAAGCACGCCAGCAATACGAGATTCGTACGCATAAGCGCATTATCGATCTCGTCCAAGCGACCGCTAAGACGATTGAACAGCTCAATAAGATTACGCTTCCCGCCGGCGTCGCAATTCACATCAAAGCGACCTCCGCTAAAAAAGACTAGTCGGTCTGCGGAACGCTCTTTTTTTGACCGTATCGGCCTTCACACAACCAACGGGCCGCAATGCGGATTTTACCGTCTGTAAAGACAAAGGAATGTAAGATATGGGTATCGGTTTACTTGGTCAGAAACTCGGTATGAGCCAGCTTTTCACCGAACAGGGAGAGGTGATTCCTGTTACCGTAATTCAAGCGGGTCCGTGCACGGCGCTTCAAGTGAAGACGCTTGAGCGCGACGGGTACGAAGCGGTGCAACTTGGCTACAAGGACAAGCCGCGACGTCTTGCGAAGCGTAGCGAACGCGGTCATGTCGCGAAGATCGACAGCAAGCGCCAGAAGGCGGCGGCCGCCGCGAAAGTCGCGTTGCCGAAGAAAGCGGATTGCGAGCCGAAGCGTTTCATTCGCGAATTTCGCGTTCCGGTTGAAGGGGTCGAGGTCGGTCAGGTCTTTGACGTAGAGGTCTTCAACGACGTTTTCGCCGTCGACGTTACCGCCAATAGCAAGGGGCGCGGTACGGCGGGCGTTATGAAGCGCCACAACTTTAGCGGTCAGCGCATGACGCACGGCGTTAAGAAATGCCACCGCCACCTCGGCGGCACGGGTTGCAGCTCGTATCCGAGCCGCGTTCTCAAAGGAAAGAGAATGGCTGGACATTACGGCGCCGCTCGTTGCACGGTTCGCAACCAAAAGGTCGTGGTCGTCGACAAGGAAAATAATCTTCTCGTCATTCGCGGCGCGGTTCCCGGTCCGACCGGCGCGTTCGTCATGATTCGCCCGACGAACAAATTGCCGGCGCCGAAGCACAACAAATGGCGACTTGCCTGATCTTGCGTCAGTCGTTTCAATGGTGGTCAAATAAAGATAGATAGAAAAGAATTGACAGTAAGATGACAAATTTACCTATTTACGATAAGACTGGCGCCAAAGTTGGCGATTATGAAATCGACCTTGACGCTCTCGCGCCGAAGTTCAGCGCGCAATTGCTCAAAGAAGCGATCGTCATGTATCAGAATAATCTCCGTCAAGGCTCCGCTAAGACGAAGACGCGTTCGGAAGTTTCCGGATCGCGCAAAAAGATGTACCGCCAGAAGGGTACGGGCAACGCGCGCGCTGGTCATAAGCGTAGCGGCGTTCGTCGCGGCGGCGGCCACATTTTTGCGAAGACTCCGAAGGATTGGACCTATCGCCTTCCTCGCAAGGCTCTGCAAGTCGCCGCTAAGATGGCGATGGCGGAAAAGGTTCGCGGCGAACGCGTCAAGGTAATCGACGCGATCGCTCCTTACGAAGCGCCGAAGACGAAAGACATGGCGGCGACGCTAACCGCGCTCGATCTCGCGCGCACCGTGCTCGTCGTCGTCGATCAGTACGACAAGAACACGTACCTGAGCGTTCGCAATATTCCGAAGGCGAAGATTCTGCCCGTGAGCGATCTAAACGCTTACGAGATCCTTCGTCCTTACCAACTGTTGGTTACGAAGTCGGCGTTGGACAAGTTTGTCGAAACTCGCGTCGGTAAGTAGTAGACGCTTCGCAATCGTTACGAGTTCAGATAAACATTAGCAATTAGGAATAAAACAATGCCTCGATGCAAAGACGTTACCGACACGAAGCTCACTCTTGAGCCGTATCAAATCATCATCCGTCCGATCGTAACGGAAAAAGGCGTTCACGTTTCCTCGACGCGCAACACCTACACGTTTGAAGTTCACAAGTTGGCTTCGAAGACGGATATCAAGGAAGCGATCGAGAAGCTTTACGACGTTAAGGTCGTTTCCGTCAATACGCAAAATCGAAACGGCAAGAAGCGCCGAACCCGAAATGGAATCGGCGTTACCCGATCCTGGAAAAAAGCGATGGTCACGTTGGACGACGAATTCCGTCTTGACCTCTACTAATATCGATTTTGACACGTAATAACAACGTAATTTATAGATAGCGAGAAATCAATGGGTATCCGAAAGTATCGGCCGAATAACGCCGGTCGGCGAAATATGAGCGTTAGCGACTTCGCTGAGCTTACTAAAGGCGCAAAGCCTGAAAAGAGCTTGCTACGACCCAAGAAAAGATGTAGCGGTCGCAATAATCAGGGTATAATTACCGTACGTCATCGCGGCGGCGG
>CADCOO010000353.1 GCA_902803085.1 uncultured Planctomycetota bacterium | reverse complement strand
GCGATGGGCGTGCGCACGGACGTGCCCTTCCGAAATCTTACGGCGAAAGAAAAAGAGATCGTCTACGACGGTCCTATGGTCAAAAAACGGATATTCTACAAGTCGAAGGGCGCCGAGACAATGAGCGCGGGCGAGCTCGACTTTACCTACTACAGCGCGACCGCGACCGTACTCAACGCGCTCAATAAAGTTAAGGACGAGAAGGGAATGAAGCGGGTCGAGAAGTTTCTCAAAGAGGAACTCTGTCCCGAGTGCGGCGGAACCCGCCTTTCCGAAGCAGCGCGCGCGCCGAAACTTATGGACGTCTCGCTCGACGTCGTCTGTCAAATGACGCTCAAGGAACTCGTCGACTGGGTCGCCGCCGTACCCGGCTCGCTGCCGAACGCCATGCGCCCCATGGCGAAGAGTATTGTCGAATCCTTTGAGACGGGCGCGAAACGTCTTATTGATCTTGGCCTTTCGTATCTCTCGCTTGATCGCGCGACGACGACGCTCTCGACGGGCGAACGACAACGCATGCAACTGGCGCGCGCGGTGCGCAACCGTACGACGGGCGTATTGTACGTGCTCGACGAGCCGTCCATCGGATTGCATCCGTCGAATATCGTTGGGCTCAACGCGGTTATGCACGACCTCGTCGCGGACGGCAATTCCGTGTTGCTCGTCGATCACGACGTTCAGATTCTGAAGGAAGCCGACTGGCTCGTCGAACTCGGACCCGGCGCTGGCGCCGACGGAGGTCGGCTCGTCGCACAGGGAACGATTAGCGATATTAAGGAGAACTCGTCGTCGAAAATCGGGCCATTCCTTACGGGCAACGCCGAGGTTAAGACGGCGGCTCGTAGTTCGAAAAAGCTTTTTGCGGACGGAACGATTCGGCTCGAGACGTCTGACATTCACACGGTTAAGCCCCTCAAAGTCGCGTTGCCGAAAGGACGGCTCAGCGTCGTAACTGGCGTTTCCGGATCAGGCAAGACGACGATGGTTCTGGAAAGCCTTGTGCCTGGCGTTGAGTCAATTACGCTCGGCAAGGCGCGGCCGACGCACGTGCTCAAGGTCGACGCGCCCGGTATTAAGCATATTAAACTTATCGACGCGACTCCGATCGGCGTGAACGTCCGTTCGACGGCGGCGACCTATGCGAACGTACACGACGAACTGCGTAAAATCTACGCGCGGACCTCCGACGCCAAGGCGGCAGGCTTTAAGTCGGGCGACTTCTCCTATAATACCGGGAATCTACGGTGTCCCGTTTGCGACGGAACAGGCTCGATTAGTCTCGACGTTCAATTTCTCCCCGACGTCGACGTTCCTTGTCCAGAATGTCGCGGCTCGCGCTACGCCAAAATTGCGTACGGCGTTAGGTACCAAAACAAGGCCGGGGTCGAACTCTCGCTTCCGGAACTTATGGCGATGGACGTTAATTCCGCGCTAGATTTCGTTAAGGATCTCAAGACGGTCTTCCCAAGATTGCAGACGCTCCAGAGTCTCGGGCTAGGGTACCTCACCTTAGGAGAAGCGACGCCGAGTCTCTCGGGCGGCGAAGCGCAACGCCTTAAGCTCGCGAGCGAAATGGGACGCTCGCAGTCGGACTCCATATTCGTCTTCGACGAGCCGACGATCGGTCTGCACCCTCTCGACGTCCAAACCTTGCTGGGCGTCTTCGCCAGTCTGATAGCGAACGGCGCGACCGTCGTCGTCATTGAGCACGATCTTGACGTGATCCGGAACGCGGACTACGTAATCGATATGGGCCCAGGCGGCGGCGACGACGGCGGGCGAATTGTCGCGTGCGGGTCGCCGTTGGAGATTAAGGCGTGCGAGGAGAGCATTACGGGGAGGTTTATTTGACGGAAACCTCTAAAAAGTCGTTTTGGGTTGCTTTTTCGACGGGAATTATGCAACGACGTCCGCCCGGATGAGGAGGTTGGAAATAATAATCGCCGCTACTTTTGAGCCTCCACAAGATTCTTCGCGAAATAGTGAGCGAATTGCCAGTTCCGACACGTGCGATAGTCGTCTTTTCCCGCATTCGGATCGGCTGGATCGATAAAGGACTCGGAAATAGGGAGCGTTTTGGCGTCGCGAATAACAACCTCGACGCCGTGTTCCTTTATTGAAATTTTCGATCCCGTAGCGGGGCGAAACGCCAAATGGAAATTCTTCTCCCATTGATACGGCTCACTGACCCCGCACATATAGTAGACCGAATCTTCCAGTGCGAGGTTATGGAGTTCGCCGCTCTTAACCATGCGGTCGTCGTATTTGCCCAGCAGACAT
>CADCOO010000352.1 GCA_902803085.1 uncultured Planctomycetota bacterium | reverse complement strand
GTTCAGCCGGGCGCCGTGCGCGAACGCGTCAACGATCAGTTGCGCTCGACGAAAAAACGTTTCTTCGCGCCGAGCGCCGGACATCTGCCCCTCAGCACGATCGGGTCGATTCTCTCCGTCGACGTCGTCGGGCCGCGTTGGTTGCGCTACGGCTCCCCGCACGAAAGCGCGCTTGCGCTTAAAGTCGTCTCCGCGCAGGGGAAAATCTGGGATCTGCGTCCGTTCACCGCGCGCCTCTCCTGTAATCCGCGCGCCAACGAGCTCTTTCGGCGACGCTTTCTCAACGTCGCCGCCGCGGAAGCCAACGACGAAGCGCGGCGAGAAGACGCGCCCGATCCCGAACTCCAGCCGAGCTACGATCCGACGTTCGACGTCGAGCTCATCGCCGCGTGCGAGGGCAGAAATATGCCGGATTTCGCCGTCGACGACGCAGACGCTCCCGGAGGGCTCCGTTTCTTTAATTCCGAATTTGCGCGCGACCTCTTTCTGTTACGCGCTTTCGGCGACGACGCGCGCGACGTTAAAACGATGCTACGAAGCGAACCCTGGGCGAGCGCGCTACGCGTCGTGCGACAGTATGAGCCGTATCTCGATCAGGAACAGCGCGCGACGCGACCGATTCGGTGCGGGTACGCGCTACGCGACGTCGTGCGGTCCGGTTTCGATCCAACGCGATTCTTTACGGGTTCCGAGGGAACGCTCGGCGTTATCGTTGAAGCGACCGTCGCTACGACGCCCATCGCGCCCGCTAACGCCGCGGCAATTCTACTCTTCGACTCGCTCGACCAAACGGCGCGCGCCGTCGAAACGATTCGATCCTTTGCGCCGACTCTCTGCGACCTGCTCGATAGTCGCGTTATCGCGCTCACTCGCGACTGGGACGCGAGATTCGAATCGATCTTTCCGCAGGGCGCCGCCGCCGCGCTCGTCGTCGAGCTCGACGATGAAAACGAAGCCTCGCTACGCCGTCGAATGAACGATATGCTGCGCGTCGCGCGCGAAAAGCTCGATTCGTTCGGAGGATGGACCGCGTACTCGCCAGAGGAACGCGCGCTCTTTCGCGAACTCCTCCAGAAGTCGAGCTGCGCAAGATTGCGCATGGCGCCGTCGTTCCAGCCTTTCCCATACTGGGAAGACGTGCAGATTCCCGTTGAGAACGCGCCCGAATTCATTCAGGAGATTCAAAGCTTCTGTAAACGCGAACGCATCGTCTACTCGATCGGCGGTTACGTTGGAATCGGCCAGCTCTCCGTTCAGCCGATTATTCCCTACTCGGAAGACGAAGAACGACGCGTCTTCGCGCTCTCCAACGAGTTCGAAAAGATCGTTCTGAGCTACGGAGGCGAGATCGGCGCCGCTAAGGGAAACGGACGCGTGCGAACCGCCGCTATTCCAAAAAGATTTCCAAAACTATTCCAAGCGTTCGTCGCCGTTAAAAGAGCCTTTGATCGCGACAATATTCTCAATCCCGACTGCGTCGTCTCACCCGAAATGCGTCGCATGGTCGACGAACGTCTCGCGCCGCAGGACGACGAGGTCGAACGCGGCGCCGACGCCATACTCGCGCCCGAAGCCGACGCCGCGTTGCGCGAAAGCGGACACCATTCCCGTTCCGTGCGACGACGCGCGCCCTTTGACTTGCAGCGTCTCGAGCGCGACGCCAAAATCGATTGGCTCAATCGTCGCGACCGCTCGCAATTTGAATTCCAAATTGCGTGGAATCCAACGCTCGTTTACGCGCACGCGCACCGTTGCGTCGGATGCGGAAGATGCCGCATTCGCACCAAGGAAACGAGGCTCTGCCCCGCCTTCAGAAACGCCCCTGAGGAACACGCGTCCTGCCGCGCGAAAGCGAACCTCCTGCGCGGCGCGCTCGACGGCGCTATTCCGCTAGACGCGCTCGCGCTAGAAGCCTCCTATCGTATCGCTAAACATTGTCTGCGATGCCATTCGTGCGCGCTCGAATGTCCCGCCCAAGTCGACGCGGCGCGACTCGCATTTAGACTACGCGGCGCATACGTCGCCGCAAACGGATTCGAACTTGCCGAACTCTTCGCGCTGCGCGTCGAACTCTTCTTAACGCTAGGATCTCGATTGGCGCCCCTTGTAAACTTCGCGCTACGCTCCCCCTTCTGGCGCTGGACGCTTGAGAAAGCGTTCGGTATCGCGCGCGCGCGCAAACTGCCGCCGATCGCGCCGCGACCGCGGCTCTCTAAAGCGGCGCTCGCGCGCGACGACGACGCAAAGGCAAACGCAGAAGACGAGCGACTCGGCATAATTTTAGCGTCCGCGCGCCTCTCCGTAGCGGGCGTCCCAGCGAAACGCAAAGTCGCATTGCTCGTCGACTCCTACGAGAATTTCTTCGACGGCAAACTCGTCGACGCCGCGCTTGAAATTCTCAGACGCAGCGGCGTCGACGCGCGCGTTCTACCGCGTCCGAAATCGATCGGACAGATCGCGTTCGAACTCGGCGACGTCGATCGCGCGCAAGAGATCGCGGAACGCAATATTGTGATTCTGCGCGAGGCGATTCGCGACGGCAGCGCGATCGTCGCGCTCGAGCCAAGTTCCGTCGCGTGCGTCAAAAAGGATTACCCATACTTCTGCGACGACGACGACGCGCGCGCCGTTTACGATAACGTTTTCGATTTCTGCTCCTATCTGCTCGCGGCGATTCGACGTGAAGAAATCGATCCGCCTACGCTGCGTCCGCTGCGCGACGCGCCTATTGCCGCCGGCTATCACGCGCCCTGCCGTTCTCTCGCGCTCGCCGGCGCCGCCGTCGCGACCGAGACGCCGGCGGAAACGCTGCTTAAACTCATTCCGAACCTACAGGTCAAACGCCTCGAAAGAGGATGTTGCGGACTCGCCGGCTATCAAGGCCTCACAACGCTACGACACGCGAAAAGTCAACGCTTAGGCTCTAGACTTTTTCTAGCAATGCGTCAGTCGGGGCTCGATCTGTGCCTCTCCGAATGTTCGCTATGCAACTTGCAAATCGCCCAGGGCGCGAACAAACCGGTTATGCACGCGATTAAAGCGCTTGCCGTCGCTTACGGCGTCGCCGACTTCCAAGACTCGCTGCTCCAAGTCTTTAGCGGCGACAAGGGAAAGACGCGTCGCTAAGCGCGTTTTTGCCGCAGGTTCGATCGCGACCTCTTGCTATTTTACGCTTTTAGAGTACAATAGTTCCTCCGCGTCGAGCAACGCGTTCGGCGTCTTCAAGGGCTTCTGACTGAAAGGGGAACGTCATGCAAGAATCCGCTCAAACGCTCAACGTCGGCTTAATCGGCTACGGGATGATCGGTAAAGTTCACGCCTTCGGGTACGCGACGTTGCCCTTTTACGCGCCAGACTTGCCGGTCGTCGGCAAGGTCGTTGCGGTCGCGACCTCGCGTCCCGAAAGCGCGGCAAACGCGCAACGCGCTCTGCAGTGCGAAATCGCAACGACGGACTACCGCGAAATTATCGACAATCCCAAAATCGACGTCGTTCATATCTGCGCGCCAAACGCCGACCATCTCCCCGCCGCGCTCGCTGCTATTGAAGCCGGCAAGCACGTCTACTGCGAAAAACCGATCGTCGTCGACGCGCAAGAAGCGCAAATCCTCGAAGACGCGATCAGTAAGCCCGGCGTGCCGGAACGCGTGCGACGCGTCGCTTTTCATTTAAGAGGTTTCGTCGCGCTACGGCGCGCTAAGGAGATCATCGCCGAAGGCCGACTCGGTCGAATTCGACAATATCGACTGGGGTACTATCATTCGAGCAGTCTCGATCCCTCCGCGCCCTTTCGTTGGAAGCATGACAAAAGCGGCGGCGTTATTCTCGATCTCGGCTCGCACATCGTCGATCTACTCGACTTCCTCGTCGGTCTCCCCAACGAACTTGTCGCGCAAACGACCAAAGCGTTTCCGACGAGACCGCTAAAAACGGCGGACTCCACCGTCGTTCAGAAACCGACGCTCGTAGAAGATTACGTTTCCATTCTTACGCGCGGAACGCTAGGAGCAAACGACGACCCATGCGACGTCGTGGGCGTTCTCGAAGCGACGAAACTAGCCAACGGCGCAGAGGACGAATTATCCGTCGAAATTAGCGGAGAGCGAGGCGCTATTCGATTCTCGCTCATGGACTCGCACTACCTTGACTTCTTCTCGCTCGACGCCACGCCGGTCGGCTGGCTCCGCATTCCATGCGGAGGACGATACGACTACCCCGAAAGTCAGTTCCCGTCCCCAAAATCTACGACCGGCTGGACGCGCGCGCACGTCGCGTCCCTCGCGAGCTTCTACGCCGCGATCGCTCAACAAACGTGCGCGGTCGGGACCGAGCGCGACGCCCATTACCGGGATTACGGCGCCGACTTTGCTCAGGCGCTACGCGTCCAACGCGCGCTCGAAATCGTTAAACGTTCCGCGCTCGAACGGCGCTGGGAACGGGTAACCCTCTAATTTCGACTCCGATACTTAACGTACGATAAAGGGATTGATTCGTGTTTGAATTAGTTAAGCCTTTTGAACCGGCAGGCGATCAGCCGCAAGCGATCGCGCAACTCGTCGACGGTTTTCAATCCGGGGTCAAACGTCAAACGCTCCTCGGCGTAACCGGATCCGGCAAAACGTTTACGATGGCGAACGTAATCCAGGCGCTGCAACGCCCCACGCTCGTTCTATCGCACAATAAGACGCTTGCGGCGCAACTCTACGACGAATTTCACGCCTTTTTTCCCAACAACGCCGTCTCCTATTTCGTTAGCTATTACGACTACTACCAGCCGGAGGCGTATATTCCGCAACGCGATATCTATATTGAAAAGGACTCGTCGATCAACGAGGAAATCGATCGACTTCGACTCCGCGCGACGAGCTCGCTCATGAGTCGCGAGGACGTTATCGTCGTCGCGAGCGTCAGTAGCATCTACGGGCTTGGGTCGCCGGAAGACTACCGCAATCTCACGATCGCGCTTCGCGTCGGCGAAGAATTCGAACGCGACGAATTTCTCGCCAAACTCGTTGAAATACAATACGATCGCAACGACGTAGAATTTCAGCGGGGCGCGTTCCGCGTTCGCGGCGACGTCGTCGACGTCCGCATCTCCTATGAAGAATACGCCGTGCGCGTTGAATTCTGGGGCGACGAAATCGAAAGTCTCTCCTATATCGATCCCACTTCCGGCGAAACGCTCGAAAGGGTCGACGAAGTCTTTATCTATCCGTCGAAACACTTTGTTCTCCCGGAGGAGCGAATTGCGGAGGCGGTCGAACGCATACAAGCGGAACTCGACGAGCAGGTAGAGAAACTGCGTCAACATGGGAAACTACTCGAAGCGCAACGCCTGCAAGGACGGACGAAGTACGATTTGGAACTCATGCAAGAAATCGGGTTCTGTCCCGGAATTGAAAACTATAGCGCGCCGCTCGCCAACCGCGCGCCCGGCGTTCCGCCGGAAACGCTTTTCGACTTCTTTCCCAAGGACTTCCTACTTATCGTCGACGAATCCCACGTTACCATTCCGCAAATCCGCGCAATGTACGCCGGCGATCAATCGAGAAAAAGAGTTTTGGTCGAACACGGCTTTCGACTGCCTAGCGCGCTTGACAATCGTCCGTTAAAATTTGAAGAATGGGAAGAACGGCTCGACAAGGCGCTCTTCGTAAGCGCCACGCCGGGAGATTACGAGAAAAAAGAATCGAACGGCCGCATTGTCGAACAGGTTATTCGACCGACCGGACTCCTCGACCCTGTCGTGGAAGTCGTGCCGGCTTCGATCCAGACGCAACATTTGCGCGAACAGATCGCCGAACGCGCCAAAAGAGGCGAACGCACGCTCGTTACCACGCTCACCAAGCGCCTTGCTGAAGATCTCGCGGCCTACTTCGTCCAGCAGAACCTGCGGTGCCGATGGATGCATAGCGGGCTAGACGCGCTCGAACGCGTCGAAATACTGCGCGATCTGCGCAACGGTGAGTTCGACGTGCTCGTCGGCGTCAATCTGTTGCGCGAAGGACTCGACCTACCGGAAGTCTCGCTCGTCGCTATTCTCGACGCCGATAAGGAAGGCTTTTTGCGCAACGAGACGTCCCTCATTCAGACGATAGGGCGTTGCGCGCGCAACGTGAACGCCAAGGTCATCCTCTACGCCGACAAGGTAACCGCCTCGATGAGTCGCGCCATTAAGGAAACGGATCGTCGACGCGAATTGCAAAAGAGTTATAATATTGAGCACAACGTCACGCCGGAAACGGTTCGTCGAAGCGTGCGAGCCGGCGTCGACGCGGAAGCCAAAGCGCGTGAAATTGCCAACGAAGCCGTCGGCGTCAAGGAAGAGTCGCAGCGCATTACCGTCGAATATATTGCCGAGCTTGAAAAAGAAATGCTCGACGCCGCCGAAAAATACGAATTCGAACGCGCCGCGCAATTGCGCGATCGCATTGAAGCGATGCGCGAAGAACTTGGAAATAATACGACCATTTTCGAGTTCAATAAAAAACAGAATAAGGAACGGCGTAAAAGGGGACGTCGTCGTGGAAGTTCCGACTCCGGACGAGGTCTCGTCCCCAAACCGGAACGATAACGTTACGCCTGGACGTAGGGAGAAACTTCAATGCCAGACTCCGAACGCTCTGAACTCTATCTCGCGATCGTCGACGGCGATTTTGACGTCGCCGCCGAAGCGACGCAAGCGCTGCTCGACGAGGGCGCGACGCCGACCGAAATTCTCGACGAACACGTCGTGCCCGCTATGGGCGAAGTCGGCGACTTGTTCGACGAAGGAGAGTACTTCGTGCCGGAACTCCTCATGGCGTCGAAAGCGGCGCAGGAGGCGATGAGCGTGCTCAATCCGCTGCTCAAGCAGGCCGGAGTCGAGCGTCAGGGGGTCGTCGTAATCGGCACGGTTAAAGGCGATATGCACGACATCGGTAAAAATCTCGTCGCCGCGACGCTGGAAGGCGCCGGATTTGAAGTGCTCGACCTCGGCGTCAACGTCGCGCCGGAACAATTCGTTGAAAAAGCGCGCGAACGACGCGGCGAGAAACTCTTTCTGTGTATGTCCGCGCTACTGACGACTACGATGCCGCAAATGCAGGCGACGATCGAACTGCTCAAAAAAGAAGGACTCCGCGACGAGGTCAAAACGCTCGTCGGAGGCGCGCCTGTAACCTCTGAATTCGCAAGCTCCATCGGCGCCGACGGATATAGCGACAGCGCCAACGAATGCGTCGCCGTCGCGCGCGAATTAGCCGCTAACTGGTAAAGGAAGAAGACAATGACGCGCGCTATTCTAACTCCGGACCTTCCGACGCCAAGCGGCTTCCAGTTGATTCGATGCGACGCTTCGGACGGGCCCGTCGCGCTCCAAATGGGACGCCAAATCCTCGAAGAGCTCGCCAAAGAAGGAAAAGCCGCTCACTACATTATCGACGAAACCGACGAAGAGTTCTTCGACTTCTTTCGCAAACCGGAGTTCTACCCACTCGGCGTCCTCGATCCTAACAACGCGCTAGTCGCCGTCGGCGTCGCCTCTCATCGACAAGAGCCGATTCAAAAGTATTTGCCCTTTATACCGGCGGAAGACGTGCAAGCCTCCAGTAAAAGCGTCGGCTATATAGAATTCATCCAAGTAGCGGCTAATAGTCGCGGACGCGGTTTTCAACGTCTCTTATTTGCCGAACTTGAGAAATGGCTACGAGCGCAAGGAACGCTGTACGCAACGGGATCCGTTTCGCCGGAAAACCAGTACAGCCTTAACAACTTCAAAAGTCAAGGTTACCGTGAAGCTGGAAGATACGTCGTTAAAGACCTTAATTATCCACGAATTCTCATGGTAAAGAAACTCTAACGGTCGCGCAAGACTCGGCGGCGAGCTTTACGGACCGGCGCCAAGAGACGCGTCCGTTCACATATGTCAAGAAGCAACAACGCGAGCGAAACGTTATTGAAAACGTCGCTCGCGTTGTCGCGTTAACTGGGAAAGTCGGCGACGCGCGCCGCGTTCCGATTACGCCAATTTCTCAGCGAGATACTGTCTTGCCGCCTTAATTGCGTCAGGTACGCCGGCGGCGTTCTTACCGCCCGCCTGCGCCATATCGGCGCGACCGCCGCCGCCTCCTTGCACGAGAGGCGCGACCGCCTTAATCCAATCGACGGCGCTGAACTTTCGCTCCAGGAGATTGCGCGTGCACGCGGCTAGGAGCGATACTTTGTTCGAAGACGCGTCGACGTTGGCAAATAAGATCGCGGCGTTTTCCGTTTTGCGACGAATCTGATCGATCGCGTCGCGCAGCGCGTTGGAGTCGACGTCTTGAACGGTAAGCGCGACAAACTTCGTACCGCCGACCTCTTCCGCATTTTTGATCGCGGCGTCGACGTCAACCGCGTCTTTCTTCGTCGCGGCTTCAAGCTCTTTGCGCAGCTTCTTCGACGTCGTTACCAACGACTCTACGCGCGCGACAAGTTCGTTAACCGGCGCGCGAAGCGTTGCGGCAAGCGCCGTCTCGATCGCGTCCGCCGTTTGAATCTTCGCGAGCGCTTCTAAACCGGTGTACGCCGTTATACGACGCGTGCCCGCGCTTACGCTTTCCTCCGAAACGATCTTGCAGAATCCCACTTGCGCCGCATTCTTAAGGTGCGTGCCGCCGCAGAATTCCATCGACGGTCCCATACGAACGACGCGAACGATATCAGGGTACTTCTCGCCAAAGAGCATCATGGCGCCGAGTTTGCGCGCTTCTTCGATCGGAGTCTCCTGACACGCGACGGGATACGATTCGAGTATCATAGCGTTGACGTCGCGTTCAATTGCAACCAGCGTTTCTCGATCGAGCGCCTGATGATGCGTAAAGTCGAAACGCAAGACGTCGGCGTCGACTTTTGAACCTTGCTGTTCCGCGTGTCCGCCGAGCCGCGCGCGCAACGCCGCGTGCAGGAGGTGCGTCGCCGTATGCGCGCGAGAAATAGCGGCGCGACGTTTCGCGTCCACTTGCGCGACGACGACGTCGCCGACTTGTAGCTTGCCGCTCGTGAGTTTGCCAATGTGAATAATGAACTCGCCGTCGTATTGCGTCGTTTCAACGACGAACTCGGCGCCGGCAGCGTTGTAGAGACGACCGGAATCGCCAACCTGACCGCCCTTTTCCCCGTAAAACGGCGTCTTATTGAGCGCAATGCGAACGTTTTTCGCGCCAGACTCGATCCCTTCGACCAGCGCGTCGCCGTCGAGGATTGCGAGAATCTTCGCGTCGGACGTCTCCAACGTCTCGTACCCCAGGAACGTCGGGGGATTATTCGACTTCTTAATTCCTTCCAAAGGATCGCGTTTAAAGAGCAGGTTCTTCTCAGCAGACCCGGAAAGCTCGCCGTGTCGCTCCATCTCTTTTCCAAACCCTTCCCAATCGAAACCGTACTGACGTTCGCCAGCGATCGTCTCGAACAACTCCGGAGGGAATCCATACGTCTGATACATTTCGAACGCTTCCGAGCCCTTGACGGTCGCGCGATTCTCCTCTTCCATCGCCTTAAAGACGGAATCGATGCGTCGCAAACCTCCGTCGATATTGCCCATGAAATGTTCTTCTTCCGACGAAATCACGCCCTGAACGCGTTCGATCGTCTCGGAAAGTTCCGGATAGGGAACCTTCATGAGGTCGGCGACGACCGGCACAAGTTGATACAGGAAAGGCTTCTTCATGCCCATTTGAACGCCGTCGAGCACGGCGCG
>CADCOO010000351.1 GCA_902803085.1 uncultured Planctomycetota bacterium | reverse complement strand
TCTTGCTGAATTGCCGATTTTTCTTCCGTTCCCGACGTGTTGAATCCTCTAAATTTTGAATTATCGGCATAATCGCTCTGATAGTCGGTTGTATTCGCGGACGATGCGGCGTTCGCGCCATAGTTGGCGCCGTAATTCTGCGCGTTGTTTTCTACAGGACGTTGCGCGTATTGCGCGTTATAAGAGGGCGTCGGCGCAGCGTAAGGCTGATAATCGCCAAACCCTTGCGCGGCGCCGTACGAGGGCGTCGCCGCCTGAGCGCCGTACTCTGGCGCGGCGTTAGCGACGGCGTAGGGGGTTGCGACGCTTTGCGGCGCGGCGGGCGCGGCGTTTGCGACAGGCGCGTTGAGATCGGACCAGTTGGAGAACGGTTGGTTCTGGTTCTGGTTTGGAGCAGCGTTGGCGCTCTGACCAACTTGATCGAACGCGACGGCGTCGAGCGCCGGACGATCGAACCCGTCGCTAGCGGGCTCGTCGAAGTTGCGGGCGAAAGGATTGACGGGCGCGCTTGAATCGAATTGACCGTTCGACGTTTGCGCGAAGGAATCCTCTTGCCATGAATTGGTCGCGTCGCCGTAGGGCGCAGAGAAGGAGACGTCGTCGAGATCGCGGTAGAGCGCGTCGTCGTTTTGGAAAGAACGATCGCTCGCGGGCTCGTCGAAGGTTGAGCTCGGCGAGCTGGATAAAGCGGAGGCGTCGAAGGAAGGCGCTAGGTCGTCAAGTTTGACTTCATCGACCGGATCCGTCTCTACAAGAGCGATCGTCGCCCCTTCTTCAGTCGAGGGCGTACCCGCGTCCGGTAGATTGAACTGTCGTCCGAATACGGCGCCGAGTAGAAAAATGCCGGCGAGCCCGCCTGTTTTAAGAACGGTCAGAAAACCTCGGCGTTTTCGGATCTTCTTTGGTTCGGTCTTTGCGCCGAGATTCGGAATTTTCGCAACGACGCGCGGTAGATTCCGCACGATTTGTTCGTCGTCGCGAGCGTCGAACCAGTCCTGGGAAAAGGAATCGGCGTCCTCGATATCGAACTTCACATACTCTTGTGAAGCGTCGGAGTTTAGATTCTGCGTCATGGTTTTCCCTTTCCTTTGCGGTTATGCCGAATTGTTTTCCTTTCTTTACGCGATTGAGCGTTCATGGAGTCGATATAACGCTCCTTACTCTTATTTTCGGCATAATCGTCTCGGACTTTAACTAAAGAATGGAGAAAATCGATTTTTACGGAAATAACGAAAATGCAAAAGAGACGAACCGACGTTATGGGTCGATTCGTCTCTTGGATTTCGATCGCTAGGCTAAGAACGCGCCGCTATTTCAGGAATTCGCGCGCCGTTTCGACGAGATACGCCTGCTCTTCCGCCGTGAGTTCGGGGAAGATCGGCAGCGCAAGGACTTCGTTCGCGGCGAGGAGCGTTTCCGGAAGGTCGTTTGGCTTGTATCCGAGGTAGGCGAAGCACTCCTGCTGGTGAAGCCCCAACGGATAGTAAATATCGGATCCGATCTTCTTCTCGGCGAAATGCGCTCGCAACGCGTCTCGTTTCCCGTTCTTCACGCGAATAACGTACTGATTCCAAACGTGCCGACGTTCGCCGACCTTTTGCGGCGTAACGATCTGGTCCTTGAGTCCCGCTTCGGTAAAAAGGCGTTCGTAACGCGCCGCGTTTGCTTCTCGCGCCTGCGTCCATTGCTCCAGGTAGTTGAGCTTGACGTTGAGAACCGCCGCCTGATAGGAGTCGAGTCGGCTATTAACGCCGATCTCCTTGTGGTAATAGCGCGGCGACATGCCGTGTCCGCGCAGGAGCGTTACGCGTTGCGCCATTTCCTCGTTGTTGGTAACGACCATGCCGCCGTCTCCCGCGCCGCCCAGGTTCTTCGTAGGATAGAAGCTCAAGCACGAGGCGTCTCCCCAAGCGCCGACCTGAACGCCCTTGAATTCCGCGCCGATCGCCTGGCAGGAGTCCTCGATTACGTACAGCTTGCGTCCGTATTTTGTCTCGTAATCGCGCGCGAGCGCCTGGAACGCTTCCATATCGCACGCCTGACCGAAAAGATGCACGACGATAATCGCGCGCGTCTTTTCCGTGAGTTTTTCGGCGACTTTTTGCGGATCGAGATTGAACGTAACCGGGTCGATATCGGCGAAGATCGGAGTCGCGCCGACGCGCGGCACGCAACTGGCGGTCGCAAAGAAGGTGAAGGACGGAACGATTACTTCGTCCCCCGCGCCAACCCTAGCCGCCATGAGCGCTAATAACAACGCGTCGCTGCCCGACGCGCACCCGACGGCGTATTTGGCGTGCGAATAACGCGCAATGTTCTCTTCGAGCTTCTTGACCTCGGGTCCGAGTATGAACATTCCGCTTTCGTTTACGGCGCGCAACGCGGCGTTCATCTCGTCGCCGATCGCGCTGAATTGGCGTTTGAGATCCAACATGGGAACCGAGGCGATAGTCGACATTGTATTGAATTCCTTTCCGTATTTTTCCGATTGAACATGTATAATCGACGTCGTTCGCGTTTAGACGTCTCCGGGATAGTATTCTTTTCGCGCGGGGTCGTCAAGCGAGGATTGTAGGGAAAAATGAGAGATTGGGACGAATGCGTCGGATTTAAACGCCGCCTCCGATGATTTGCCCTTGAGAATTGCCTACGGACAGTTAAAATGAAGTCTCCAATTGGACGCGCCTTTTGGCGGCGCGCAATGAAGTCAAATCGTAACGAACGGAAGTGCGACATGCTTAGAGAATATGTTTTAAACGGCGCCCTTTGGTC
>CADCOO010000350.1 GCA_902803085.1 uncultured Planctomycetota bacterium | reverse complement strand
GTCTCCATTGCCGCCAGGTACCAGGGAGAAATCGGCGACAAAATTCTCGTCGATTCCTTGCGACCGATCGACCTCTCCGACGCGCTGCTCGGCGCGCACGCGCTCGCGCTACGGTCTGACTCCGCGTCCCAAGTTCAGCTTGCGACTAAAACCGGACGACCGTTCGTCGCCTCGAAAAATAAGCCGAATTTCATCTTCGGAGAGGCGCAACTACGCGAAGCGACGACCTCCGCCGCTGGCGTCGCAAGGCTTTACTTCGGCGATCAAACGGTCGGTCTATACGCGTCCCTCGAAAGGGCTAGAAACGACTACGCCGTCGACCCTGCTTGCAACTGCGCAATATCGGACCGCGCGCTCACGGAAACCTGGAATCTGCACTGCGCGCCCGCGGAAGGAATGCGCGTCGATCGCGTCGTCTTTTTCGTCTCGCCGAAAACCGTCAAAAGCGAGTCGTACGAAGGAACGATCTCCGACAATCTGCCTTGGACCTGGTCGACCGCGACGGAGCCGGAACGCGTCAATTACGCGACCGCGCTCTCGCGAGAAGAAGCAGACGCGTTGCGCGCCCCTGAAAACGCCGACGCGTACGAAATTAAATTGCCGTCGTCGAGAAGCGTGCCCTTCGATTTAAAAGTCTTCTACGAAACGCCCAACGCGCCCAACGTCGACCTGCCGCTGCTCTTCTTCCCGGAAGCGTCCCAAGAGTCCGCCGAGTTTGTCCTCGCGTCGAACTCCGACCAGCCTTTCAAAACGACGACCGTCGCCATGATCGAGTCGACGCCCCCCGTGCTGAATTCCACTCGTTACGGAGCGCAAACCAAGGCGTTCCGCTATCGTCCGACCGAGCTCTTTACGACGATCGAAAACGATCCCGAAGGAAAGGAAAACCTTCTGGAAAACGACGCCGTTCCTAAAATCTCCGTTGAATTACTCGCCTCTCGAAGAAGCCGGGAAGAACTCGATAACCTACTCCCTTACAACGCGCTGTGCTGGTTTGAAAGTTACGACTCCTATTACCAGAAGGACGGCGACGTCGATCACTGCGCCTCCTTCTATATTGAAAATCGAGGTCGCGACTATCTACGCTTCTACCTCGAACGCGCGACGTCCGAATTTAACGTTACGAAGCAAGAGGAAAACGAAATCTTCGCCGCCGGCTCTTCGACGTTTGACGAAGAGGAGCGGCTAACTAGAATACGAAACCTCATTCTCGTCCCCAAAGCGCTCGACGCGACGCAACGCGCAATACGCGCCGTATGGATCGACGATCAACGCGCCGAATGGTTCATGAGAAACGTCGACTCGGAAAGCAAGGAAAAAATCCTTCTCGAAATTACCGTGCGGATTCCGACAAATCAAAAATTCGTCTGTCTCGAAATTGAGTACGCCGAAGAACTCAAACAACCGATCGGCGGAATGAAACTTAAGCCGTTTGAAGTGCGTTGCGAAGCGCCCGTACTCTCAGGAGTATGGACGGCTTGGACCCCGCCTCAGTACGTTACAAGAGACCGACAGTATCTGCGCCGCGCGTCCTCCGCTCCTAAAAACTGGCTGCGCGCTATTCGAAACTTGGTAAAACGATCGAGCAAGTCGGAACAAGCGACCGTCGAGCTGGCTGAGCTTGTCGCGGAAAGATTAGGCGACCCGTTTACGCTGAAAACCTTCATTAGCGACGCGCGCGAGGCGGACGCGCAAGCGCAAGGACGCGATCCAAACGCGCTCGTCGCGCCAAGGCTCGATCCGCCGACCTGGGGAGACCTCTTCGGGTCGCCCGCTTTCGCCGAAAAATTATTCTATCGCGAGGACGCTAAAGAAACCCCGTCGCTACGCGTCGATCAGTTTGCGCTCGCTCGCATCGGAATCGCGCCTTCGACTCCAGCGCCGCTCGACGCCATGCTCACGCCGTCCGAAAACCTCGCCGTGCGACGTGAAAACGCGGCAAGATTACTCGCCGACGCCGGAATCGTCCTGCTCTTCCTCGAAGAAAAACTCGCGCTCGTTACGACCGACGACGCGCTCGCTCTGTGGAGCGACCTCGACGCCGTTTCCGTCCAAGGACGCTCGATTCGACGCGCGCGCGAAAACGGCGACGCGCTCGCTATAAGCGACGAACTGCTTAACTCCAACTCGCGACGTTTCGTTTCGCCGGAAAAATGGCGCGCGATGGTCGGGGGAACGAGTCCTTGGATCTCGCGCTCGCACACGTTGGAAGCCAAGGGTTGGGAACGCGCCGCCGCGCCGATCGGACGCGCGCACGAGGGCGTCTATTTCGTTAATCGCTATCGTTTGGCAACCCTCGCGCTCGTCTCGTTTCTAGCCGCGCTCGCGTTCGGACGCGCGCTCTGGCGACTCGACCCACGCTATTTAATCGCGCTCGCAGGCGTCTCTTGCGCGACGCTCTTCGTCGCGCATTATGAACTTGCGTCGATCGCGAAAGGCGCGCTATGGGGCGCTCTTGCCATTCTCTTCTGGGGGCTCTTCCAGAGCGCCGCTTCTTCCGAACCGAACGACGAAGAACCAAAAGACGAGCAATCGCACGGTTCAAGTTCCGTCGTTTTGCCGAGCGACGACAGTCAATCCCTATCGGGCTTCGTCGACTTTAATCATATGCCGGACGACGTCGCGGAATATCTCCGCGCCAAGGCGGAGGAAGCGTCGCTCCAGAACGGCGGCGCTGAAAATGGCGCGAGCGCGCCCGAGCGAGCCGGTAAAACGTCGAGCGCAATCCTCGCGGCGCTACTAGCGGTCGCGAGCGCGCTCGCCGCCGCGACTTTCGCAATCGGTCAAGAGGAGACTGTCGGCGATCGAGACGGCGCGCTCTCGCCGCAAGGGGCGATCCAAACGCTCGACGGCCTCTTTCCTCTCTCCAACGCCGCCGTTCAATCGAGCGAGAGCTCGAATGCGCCGAACTGGCGCGAGCCGTACCGCGTCTTCGTTCCCTACGACGCGAACGGAGACGACGTCGGCGAATACTATTGGATAAGCGACGAATTCTACGAATATATTAGGAACGCGCTGCGCAGTCGTCCGCGCGAGAGAAACTGGCGCGTCGTCGACGCGCTTTATAGCGGCGACATCTCATACAATAGCTTCTCAAAGACGACGTCCGTCTATCGCCTCAAGGCGACCTACCTCGTCGTTATGGACGAAGAAAAAGCCGCTATTACGCTCCCCGCCGTACAGCTCTCCGCAAACGGAGGCGCAAAATTCGACGGCGAAGTCGTCGCCGTCGAGTACGACGGAAACGCGAGCGAAATGTCGATCGAAGTCGGCGGCAAGCCGGGGAAACACACGCTAGAGCTCTCCCTGGAACCCTCGATCTTTATCGAAACCGCCAGCCGCATTACGGCGCCGATTCTGCCCGTCGCGTCCGCCCGACTTGAACTCAACGTCGATCTCGACGCCCCGACCCTCGACGCGCCAAACGCTCTCGGCGCCATTACTAGAACGCCGAGAAAATTCTCCGCGCAACTTGGGCCCGTCGACGCCCTCATTATTGAAAAGAAAGAGAACCTCGCAAACGACGCAAAATCGTCTCTCGACGTCGAACAATACTTCCTCATGCGACCGCGACCGACTCAGACGGACGTTCGCGCCGCATTTAAGTTCCAGACCGTCGGGGGAAAAGTCGAATACGTCGATATCGAATGCGACCCCGCTTACTCCTTTTCCGGCTTCTGTAAATGCGACGCCGCTGAAATAGCCTCCATTGAAGCGCCGACCGCGCAAAACGAGGCGATGCGCGTCGTCTTTAAGAACCCGGCGCCCGCCGCGTTCACGCTCAACGTCGACTTCGTCGCGCGAGATTTCGCCGGAGTCGGCGCCTTGCC
Source organism: uncultured Planctomycetota bacterium (assembly GCA_902803085.1). Lineage (GTDB taxonomy): Bacteria > Planctomycetota > Planctomycetia > Pirellulales > Thermoguttaceae > RUG369. The sequence continues at coordinate 6,073 of CADCOO010000350.1, read as the reverse complement.
GATTCCCGCGATTAGAACCAAAGACGCGCGCGTCCTCAAAAATTGGCTCGCGTTCGCCGACGCTCAAGGGGTCGAACTTCAAATCGACGAAAGCGGCGCCGCGCTCGAGACGGAATTTCTTAACGCATGGGGTTCCGACGACGAAGTAATCGAGCGCGTTTACGACCTCGCCGTTTCAAAGGTCGACGCTTTCGTCGTGCGTTTGAAGCAGGAACTGCCGAAACTTGAAGAAGACGTCGTCTACGTCTTCCGACCGTCTTACGTCGAAACTCAATACGTCGCCGATATCGAGTCGGAAGCGGAAATCTTCCAAATGACGTTTGCGACGCCTAAGCCGTTCGTCGTCGATTCCGTCGCCGTTTACGACGACCAGGGCGCCGAACTCGACGCGCCTAATTTCGTCGCCTCGAACGACAAACTCCGACTCGAATTCGGCGAGCCGCTCAGGGGAAAACGAACGATCAATATCGTCGGGCGCACGAAGGAAACCGTCGAACAAGAACAAGCGTTCCCCGTCGTGCGCGCGCGCGACGTCGAATACGTTAAACGAACGGCAAGACTATACGCTTCTCCCAACCTGTACGTCGAATGGCTCTCCATTCCGAAATCGTGGGGACAGATCGAACGAGACTTGACCCTGGAGCCCGTCGGAGAGGACGTCTATCCCGTCGAGCTGTACTCCATTGCGTCCGAGAATACGGAACAAGCGGAAAATCAGACGAACGACGAAGAAGACGCGCCCAAAATGCGCGTCGTTATGAACGCGCCCGCCGCGCAAGGACTTGAGCGCGTCGCGCTGTATCCCGAGGGAGAATTCGCGCGACAAGAAGACGGGCGAGCGAGCGAGGAAACGCCGGTTTGGAAAGCCTTATACTCGCTCGTCTTTAAGCCGATCGAAGGGCGATTCGATAGGATGCTAGTGCGCGCCGACGAACAATTCGAAATTGATCCGCTGCCGACAGATTCCATCTTTAAAGTACGAGAGGCCGTCGATCTCAACGGCGCGCGCGCCTACGTCTTCGAACCCAAACGAACAACCGTCGACAACAAAGACGAGGAATATTGTCTCATGTTCACTTCAACTTTCCGAGGCGAACAGGAGAATCTAAGACTGCCAAATTATCAACTCGCCGCCTCGCCGCTACTGGAAGACTACTCCAAAGTTACGAGAAAAGTCCTACTGGCAACGCAGCAAAAAGAACAAAACTTCTCATGGAACACAAGAGGTTTGGCGCCCGAAAGCGCCAGCGCTCAGCGGAAGTTGACGAAAGGCGTGAGCAAGCTCGCGCAAAACGGCGCAAACTCGATCGTCGGCTCGAATAATCCCGACCAAAACAACTTGCCGTCCGAACGCGACGCACAAACGGAAGACGACGATCCAACGGAAAACGAAGACGCCGACCAAGCGGAAAACCAGGACGTTCCGCCCAAAAGCGACGCCGAGCTTGCCGTTTTGGACTACTTAAAAATTCTTGACAAAAATGGCGTCGGCTTCAGCGTCTTTGCGCGCGCCGCCGACGCCGACGCCAATCTGTCGGCAAGAGGCGCCAAACTCGAGGTCGCGCTCGCGCAACATAGCTTCTATATAAACGACAGACGCGAAATTTTCGGACTCGTCTCCTTTTTTATCCAGCCGGGAGAACGCGATCTGTGCGAACTGATCGCGCCGCCAAAGTGCCACGTGTTGGAAGCGTCCGTTAACGGCGCGCGAAGACTAGTGGAAAGGCAAGTCGAATCGGCGGACGAGAACGAAAACGCGGACAATGCCGCGACCGTCGGCGACGAAAACGGCGAAACAAGATGGTTCGTCGACCTCGGAGGCTCGCCTTACGCCAAGCGGCTCGTCGTCGCGTTCTACAGCGAACCGAGTCTCGGAGAAAAGGTCGATCCAAGATTAGCGCAAAGGCGCGCGGAGGAGTTTAACGTCGACTTCGTGAGAATCGCCGACGCGCAAATCAATCGAATCGTATGGACCTGCGCGTTCGAAGACTACGAATCGAGCGCGCTCGACGCCAAATGGTTCGTGCGCGCGTCCGCCGCCAATTCCAGCGCGACGAAAACGATCGAGCGCCAGCCGGCGTCCGTAGACGACGCCAGTCCCGCGCTACAAAGACTCGCCATGCTCGACGCAAGCGTGATACTCGACGCCTACGAATCTGATTCCGCAAGACTAGCGAACGCGCTCGCGGACGATAAGTCAAGACTCAGCGAACGATGGATCGCCGCGCTAGAACGTCTGGAAGACTCGCTCGCGCAATACGCCGACGACCCGCGCCAGAATCTCGAATTCGACGACGCGTTGGCGCGCGCCGTCGCGACCTTCGACGCGGAAGACGATCGCAACGCGAAAAATGGGAAAAACGAAAGCCCCGAGCGCAGGGAAAAGACAAACGAAACTTTCCCTATTCCAGATTGGAGAGCTAAGTTCGGCGATCCCGCCGCTATGAGAGAACGCGTCGCCGCCGCTCTGAAAAAGGAACGAGGAACGAACGGCGTCAACCGCGCCCGAGACTCATACTCCGTCTCGCCCGAAACGTTGTGGACTCTTGAAAACAGCGCGAACGCCCGCGTTCTCTTCGGCTCTGCCAACGTCGAGCTCCTCTCGCTCGCCGTCGTCGCTACCCCGAAACCGTTCGACTTCTTTGCCTCCAGCTACGCCGTCGCGCTCTTTATTCTCATGGCGACCGCGTTCGTCTTGCAGTTAATCGCCGTCAATTCCGCCGCGCGCGTTCGACGGGGCGTGATATTCGCGCTCGTTATGCTACTGTGGACCGTCCTCTTCTTCTATTTAGACCAGAGGTTCGTCGCTACGGTGGGCGCGTTCCTCGGCGTCCTTCTCTCGGCGTTAACCTCCAACGTGCGAAGACGGGCAAAAGTCGACGACGTACTCCGCGACGACGACGAAGAAGAAGACGACGAACGCCTTGACGACGACTCGCTCGTCGACCGCGATTCCTCCGACGACGACGTGAATTCGACCTCGTGCGATATCGTCGAACCCGTCTCGCAAATGGGAAGAAAGGATTTTTTCGCTCGAGACGACTCGAGTAATTTCCAAGATTAAACGTCGCGACGGCGCAATCTCGACGATAGACTTTAAAGAACAAGACCGTCAACTTGACGCCGACGCGTTGATCGTTATAATAAAATGGTTAATTTGTAAGGCTACAGACTATTCCGGCAACGAAGGACTTTAGGAAAAGCCTCGCGATTGAACGCGCGCGAACGCCGGATTCGACGCGCGAGCGCGACGCTCGGCAACGACTCGCTCAACGCGGTCGTGTGGAAATACTACCCCCCGATACAATTCGTTTGAAATACCTTTGAAATGGCGCAGGACAATAATAAGAAAAGCGACTGGGACGCGCTGCAAGACGTCCTCGAACAAGAATCTCAAAAGACGATAGACGACGGACTGACCGAAGCGCGACAAGACAAAGCGAAAGACGCCAAACGCGCTAAGAAAGCCGTTAAGGAAAAGCAAAGCAAGGCGGACGAAAGAAAGACCGCGCAAGGTCGGAAAAAGGCGAGGATCACGAAAGACGCCGCCGCTATTATCGGACGATCGCTAGGCTTCGTCGACCCCAATGAAAAGGTCGCGCTGGCGCTCGCCTCCGAAAGCGCTATTAAAGACTCACTCGACGACGGAAAAATGACCGCCGTCGTCGCTATGGCTAAGAAATCGAAGCGGCCGGCAGACGTCAAAACGGACGCGATTATCGAAGACCAAGCCCCTCTGAAAACGGAAGACGAGGTCAAGCCCGCTAAGAAAAAGAGGCGCGTTAAAGCGGCGACCCCGGAAGAGGAAAGGGAAACCGACAAGGCGTTTAGCGCCCTCCTTGCTCAGATTGACAACGTCGCGGGAGAAACCGCCGCTGGAAAACGGCGCACAAAGAGCTCCAAACGCGAAAAGAGCCAAAAATCCGAATCGAACGCCGTTGGAGAACAAACGGAATCGAACGAGCAGACGACTACGATTCCTGCCCCGGAAATCGTAACGGAACTACCCATCGTCGTCGAGCCGGTCGTCGAGCTACAAGGGGAAGGCTTCGCTTCCTCCGTCGCGCCGGAACAGGTCGACGCGCCCATTCCCGATACCGAGCTCGCCGTCGCCGCGTCCGCTGAAATCGTTGCCGGCGAAACCCTCGCCGCAGACGGAAGCGTCGAAAAGGGGAGCCTTGAAGAAGCCGTTTCGATCGAGTCCTGCCCGATCGTGCCCAAATCCGACGCGCCCGAGAGCATATGGTCTCTCCCCGACCCGGCCGAGCAGGAAACGAACCCGTTTGAATCCCTCGCCGAGAAAACCGGAGAGTTCGGATGGTCCGACGACGAATATGAATCGATCGATCGGGCGCCAAGCGACTTTGAAACCTTCCTGAACCAAGAGGCGCCGCAAGAGGAGGAAGAAGTCGACGAGACGAACGACGAACCGCAAGAGACCTTCGACTTCGGCGAATTCGGCGGAGACTTCTGGAACGTCGAGGACTCGATCGACGTTCAGTGGGGACGCTCCCCCGCAAGGGAAACGTCCGAAGATGCGACGGGCGAAGCCGACGCGACCGAAATCGACGAAACTTTGACGGAAACGCAAGAGGACGAAACGGACGACGACTCGGAATGCGACGAAATCGAACTCGTCGCGGAAGAGGAAGAAACGACCGAGCCTGAACCTGAACCCGCGCCGTTTATCGATCTCGACAAGAATCCCGAAGCCTTTTTTGCTTTCGGCGTCGACGACGAGGAAGACCTCTGCTTCACGCCGCGCGAATCGAAACCAGCGCGCGAGAAGAAAGCGCCGCAAAAGGAACAACCGCGCGAAGAGGAAGCGCAAAAAACGCCGCGCGAATCGGAAGAACGACCGGCGCGAAACGAACGAAAACGGCGGCGCGAAGAGCGTGCGCGCGAGGAGAACGAATTCGTCGACGCTCTTGACGCCAAGGCGCAGGAACCGAATTTTGACTTCGATGAAACGACGGTTTTCGACGAACCGGCGAGCGAGGCGTTCGCGCCCGAACCGCGCGAACGAAAGAAGGCGCGTCGCGAACGCGCCGACGAAAAGAACGAGCTGGTCGAACTCGAGCCGCGCGACGTCAAAAAGGAACGAAAGGCGCGCGATTTGGAACTGTTCGAAGAGCCGCGCGAACGGCGAGAACGACGACGCGTTGAACGCGAAGAGGAGCTCGACGACGCTAGAGAAGCGCGCGCAAAGCGCCGTCGCGAAAGCGACGAAGAGACCGAGCGAATCGCGCGCGCTAAGAAACGACGCGAAGAAGAAGAGCGCGAGGCGAGGATAAGGGAACGAGAACGCGCGCAAGACGCGGTTATCGCCGCGTCGCAACGCGAAGAGAGAACCCTGCCGACCTGGGACGAAGCCCTCTCCTACGTCGTCAACTTCAATCTGTCGCGCCGAAATCAGCGTACGCGCGCAAAATAACCTTTGAAACGGTTGCAGAAATAATAAGACGACCCCGACGCCGATTGCGACGCCGGGGTTCTTTATTGCGCGACGCGGCCGTTTATTCGGCGCTATCGATACGATCGCGCGACCGATCCAGGGCGGCGGAACGTTACAAAGCGCAATATCAGACCGCACGACGCGGACTAGAACCTTTTTTGCCCGAAATGCCCGAAAAAATACAAAAAGGGGTAAACTCTGAAGTGAAAATCAACGATAAACAATCCAGCGAAAGAGTAGCGCAAGGTTGCGCAACGGGCTCTTTCGAGGGTCGCGGGCGTTTCGGCGTCCGCGTAGGTGTGATATTGACGCGAAAGACGTCGAACCGCGATTGGCGTTATGCCGACGCGCTACGACGCCGGACGCTTCGGAACAATACTGAATTTGTTATCACTTTCAAACTAGTTTCCCGAGATCAGCAAACGTAAAGATCGGTCGCGCGCGCGTCGCGCAACGGCTCGCTCGACGTCAAGGCTATGCGAAAGGATTCGCTGGGCTACGGCGTTACGGGGTCCGCGTCAGCGCTTGCGAATCGCGACTCGACGTGCGATCGAATGAGATCTTGGCAGGAGGAAAAGGCATGCGACGTTTGTTCGTACCGATTTGTTTCGGCTTACT
>CADCOO010000349.1 GCA_902803085.1 uncultured Planctomycetota bacterium | reverse complement strand
CACTGCATACGGCGAGCCGCCTCGCGCGCCGCTTGGACGGCGGGAAGAAGCAGACCGATCAAGATACCGATAATAGCGATGACGACAAGCAACTCGACGAGCGTAAAGCCTCGAGACTTGCTCAAGTAGAGATTGTTATTCATTCCAAAAATCCTTAAATCACTGGAGTGGAGGAAAACGCCGTTAGGTTTTCCCATCCTCTCATACTGCAAACACGAAGTATATTCGTAGAACAAATAAAAAAACGATTCGCACAACGCTTTCTCGCGCGCGACTCAAGCTGTACCGCAATTATAGTGAATCCTTGCAAACCGGTCAAGCGCGCACGATCTTTTTTCGTTCAAAAAGCGCTAAAACGGCGTGATTTTTTTGCAAGCTAACGATTCTCCGATTTGGACGAACGGTCTGCGCGCCGGTTCCCTCGAATAGTAGGGAATTAGCGGAAGAATCGCCAATGACGCCGCGTAATTTTACAATCGCATTCGCGTTCGTTCGTTTCGATCGTATGCCGCTTAAACGAAAATAGACGAGCGCGGCGTTGAACCTCGCTCGTCTATTTTGCGCGTTTTTACAGGAACCTTTAAGGTTCGCGGGATTAGAGGGATTGAGTTGACTCGCCGCCTTGCGCGGATCCGAGCGCGCCCCACACGCCATAGGGAGATTTTCCGGAGGTAACGGCGTTGGCGTAGGAGTCGCCGCAGTCGATCGTGTCGGAGACGAAGAAGACGGAGCCGTCGAGACGGGCCGCATTGACGCCGCCGCTATGGTTCGATTGAGGCGAGGCGACGCCCCAGACGTTGTCGCCGCTGTAAGAGCAGACGGGCGAATTCGGCGCAAGAACGGTATTAAAGCCTTGGACGAGAACTTGTCCGTCGAGCCAACGCTGGCAACGCCACGCGGCGGTTAGCGCGTCTTGGGTCGCTTCTTCGCCGTTCTTAATAGCGAGGCACGGACCGGGACGGGAGTTGCCGTTGTACATGGAGTTGACGGTGAAGATTTGTCCCTTAATGGAACGACCGCCGGATTGCGCGGCGCTCAGGCCTTCGGAGAAGACGAGCGTGTTGGAAGTGCCGTCGGAAGCGACGGACATTTCGGGGAACTCGCCGATGCGGAAGACGCCGCGGTGCGCGGTCTTGGCGGCGGCGCCGCTTTCGTCTTCAGGATGGCGTTCGTTGTTCCAGAGGGAGTCGCCGCGGCAGGAGACGTAATTGAGACGACCGGTCTGGTGTCCGTCGGTCGACTTCATCTTGGCATTACCGTCGGACGGGCAGATGAAGGCGGAGATAGTTTGATAGACGCAGGTGATGTCCATGCCGTCGGGACCCGTGGCGCTACCGTTGATCCATCCGAGCCAGGGGTGCTGGAGATTATTGTCGCCGTGTTGCGCTCTCGAAGTGATGTTGAGCAACTGCGTGTAGGTCGGCTGGAGTTCGATATACGGCATGAGGAAGACGACGGTTCCGAAAGGACCCTTCGCCCCGCCGTTATTGCCATGGTGGTGGGTGTACCCGCTGTCGCCGAGGAGCGCGCGCGCGGCGGGCAAACCGCGTTGCGAGTCATGGTAATTCTGGACGGCGAGAGCGAGTTGCTTGAGGTTGTTGGTGCATTGCATACGACGCGCCGCTTCACGAGCCGCTTGGACGGCGGGAAGAAGCAGACCGATCAAGATACCGATAATAGCGATTACGACGAGTAGCTCGACAAGCGTAAAGCCGCGAGTTTGTTTAAGATTGTTATTCATTAATGAAATTCCTTAACACCCTTTGAGACGATTGGGAAACTGTCGTTTGTTCGCCCACACCCCTATGGTCGAAGCACGTTCCCAACTAAATAAAGTATAAAAACGATTCGCGCAACGCTTCCGCGTCGGCGACCAAAACTGTGGTTTCATTATAAAAAATACTGCTGATCGGTCAAGCACGACCGACCGTTTCTCGGACAAAAAGCGGCAAAATAGTGGGATTTATCTTTATGCGCTAACGCCCATTTCGTTCGACGGGCGATCCTGCGGTAAGTTCCATAAATTTGAGAAAGCGACATAAGGATCGTTAATATTCCCGTTCGCCAACATAACGGCGTTTAATCGTTATGCCGACGGTCGAGCCCGTCCGTTTCGACGACTTTTCGGCGAAACGCCTTTGCTTTCTTAAGCGTTTCCGGATCGGGTCGCCAATTTTCCGATTTTTCCAATCTTACGCGTAGCGTTGGCGGCAACTCGGCGTCGAAGGCGGTCGCGTCGTTTGCCAACGGCGCCGATTGCTCTCCCAGCGCGATTCCGCCCGCGTATTGCGCGTCAGGCGCGTCTCCGCCCGTTTCAGAACAATGTGAACGCGCGTCGCGGCTCCGTGCCGATTCGTGGGAGTCGCGATCTACTTTTACGTCAGGTTCGTTAGCGCTATTCGCATTGGACGCCGTTAGGCGATCGCGAGCGTGATTTTTGGGGGCGGAGTTTGGCGCGTCGACTATTTCATTGACGGATTCAACTCCTGAAGACGCTAGGCGCGCGTCTTTCTTATCTTGACGCGGTAGTTCGGCGTCTGACGGCTCGAGGAACGATTCTTCTTCAAAGAGAAGTAGCGCTGTGACCTTTCTGGACGCGCTTTGCGCGCCGTCGTTCGCTATCGCGCCGACGTAGGCGAGAGCGCCGCAGAGCGAGCGCGCCGATTGCAATTGCGTTGCGAGCGCGCCCCAACGTTCTTGACGCGCTAAGTTGCGGAGCGAATCGAGATAGAGCCCTATTTTGGCGCGTTCAGGCATGAGGTTCGGCGCGACTTGAAAGCGTTTGCCGTCAACTTGCGAATGAACGAGCGCGACGAAGCTACGACCCGAGGGAGATTGGCAAAGCGCGAGGAATTCTTCTGAAAAGTTGATTTCATCTCGAAGTTGCGCGCCGAACGCTTCGAGTTGTTCGTCGAAAATCCGGAGCGTTTCGTCGTCTTCTTTGCCAGGCTCGGCGCCGACGCGATTCTGTAGCGCGTCGAGCGTAAAGGTAAGGAGAACTTCTCGGTTATTTTCACGCGCGTCCTTCTCCAGAAATTCACGTCGCAAAGCCAGAATCGCGATAGCGGTCGCGTCGTCGTCGACGCTATTTTTTAGGTTTTGCGCGCGTTCTCGCGCGTCGCGTAACGCGTTTTGGCGCGTCGAATTCGAATTCGCGCGAAATGCGTCGGCGAGGTCGTTTTCGAGCGCCTTGCGATCTTCCTCGCGTCGCTCCACGGCCGCGTCTATTCGTTCGAACGCGAGACGTTCCGCCACCGTCGCGACCGACGGAGCGTCGCCGCTGGGCGTCGGCGCTATGAGCGCGCCGACTAGCGCGCGTAAATCGCGTTGCGTTTTGAATTCGCTCAAGAGCGAGGCGAGTCGTGCGAAATTGAGTTGGTCGTCGTCCTTTTGAAGTTCGTTTTCGATGGAACGCGCGATCGACGCGAGTTTATTGAGTCGTTCGCGCAGGTCGACGAAAGCGTCGTCCTGGTTGGGAATCGCGTCAATTGTCGGTTGTTCGCGGGGAGCTTCGAGGTTGTTCCAGAATGAATCGTTCGTCGCCGTCGACGTATTGAGTCTGACGTCGCGACGTTCAAAGAGTAAGGGCAGAGCGGCTAAAGTTATTAGCGCGAGGACAAGGCATGCGCGGCGCGTAGGGAATAGGGGCGGCTCGGTTGCGAGGAGAGTTGAGTCGCGTTCGAGAGGGGGTAGGGCGTAGAAATCTGTGTTGAGCGCGTTGATCGCCATGCGGATTGTCGCAAACTGTCGAGAGGTTGGCGAGGATTCTAGTTCAAGAGCGGCGGTTAGGAGACCGGCACGGTCGTGGAATTTGTTTTCGATTCGTCGCGCAGAGGTAAAGGGACCGCGAAGACGTCGACGTAGAAGGAGGGCTTGGATTGCGAGGAGGACGAGCAGGGTTAAGAAGGCGAATTTTGCGGCATGAAACGCACAGTAAAGAATGAAGGCAAGGCAGACGTCGAACAGAACGCGACGCGCGAGTTGACGCGCGACGGTCTCACGTACGGCGCGTTTTAGAATGCTCGCGACGAGCGGGCGAGTGGTCGGGGCGAGTTTGGGCATAGGATGATTGGGATTCGTCGGCTATGATTCCTTGGCGCTTGGCGCAGCATTGTTGAGCCGTAGGATTGCCGCCGCATACTTACGCCCCGGCAGAGTCAGGGCCCGGTTTGACCTTCGCGGCGTCGCCGCTTCGGTTGGATGTGTTTTCTTGGAATTCTATGTTTTCAGGAGGCGTCCGACGAACGGGCGCGCCGATCTTTTCGAGCCGGCATTTTTAGAAAACGCCATTTTGAGCGTAGGAGACGAGATCGTCGAGCGAACTTGCCTGGGTGAGCGCGAAGACGCGCATAT
>CADCOO010000348.1 GCA_902803085.1 uncultured Planctomycetota bacterium | reverse complement strand
GATCGCGACGACGGCCAGCCTGCGGTAGAAAGCACGCGCACAACGCGGGGCTCAGCGTGAGGGAGACGAAGCACGAGATGAGCGTAGAGACCGCGATCGTGAGCGCGAACTCGCGATAGAACATGCCGACGAGCCCGGGCACGCACGCCGCCGGAATAAAGACGGACGCCAGTACGAGCGCGATCGCGACGAGCGCGCCCTGAACCTCGCTCATCGCTTTGTAAGCGGCTTCGCGCGGCCTCAAGCCCTCCGCCATGTGCCGCTCGACGTTCTCCACGACGACGATCGCGTCGTCGACGACGATTCCAATTGCGAGCACGAGCCCGAAGAGGGACAGGTTGTTTAGACTAAATCCGAGCGCCGCCATAGCCGCGCACGTGCCAATGAGCGAGATCGGAACGGCGAGGAGTGGAATAATAGCCGCGCGCCAACTTTGCAGAAAGAGGATCACGACGATCGCGACGAGCGCGACCGCTTCGAAAAGCGTCTTTTTAACTTCTCGAATCGACTCTTTTACGTACGGGGTCGTATCGTAGGAGACGACGTATTCGATCCCGTCGGGAAATGATTTGGAGAGTTCTGCGAGCGCGGCGCGTACGCGTTCGGAGGTCGCGACGGCGTTGGCGTCGGGAAGTTGGTAGATGGATAGGGTAACGGTGGGGAGGCCGTTGAACGAGCTGGTTACGGTCGTATTGAGAGCGGCGAGTTCGACGCGCGCGACGTCTTTGAGGAGCGTAACGCGTCCTTCGGAGTCGGTTTGAACGACGATCTGCTCGAATTCTTCCGGAGAAACGAGTCGACCTTGGACGTCGACGGGGTACTGAAAGACGATAGGGGCGTCGATCGGGGGATCGCCGAGCGAGCCTGCGGCGACCTGCTGATTCTGCTCTTCGACGGCCTTAACGACGTCTTGCGCGTTGAGTTTGCGCGCCGCCATTTTAGCGGGGTCGAGCCAAATGCGCATACTATAGGATTTTTCGCCCCAGATAGAGACGTCGCCGACGCCTTCGACGCGCGAGATGGCGTCGCGCACGCGCAGCGAGACGTAGTTGCTCAGATAGACCTGATCGAAGGTTTTCGACGGGGAGATGAAGTTAATCATCATGAGAACGGTCGGCGAGCGTTTGCGAACGGTAACGCCGACCTTTTTAACGCGTTCGGGAAGTTTAGAGGTCGCGAGGTTGGCGCGGTTCTGAACGAGGACGAGCGCGTCGTCGAGATTCGTGCCGGTTTCAAAGGTAACGTTGAGGGACATTTGCCCGGAGTTCGTGCTGCTCGACTCCATATACAACATTCCCTCGACGCCGTTGACTTGATCTTCCAGCTGCGTGGCGACGGAATTAGCGACGGCGCGCGCGTTGGCGCCGGAGTAGTTCGCGTTGACGTTGATAGTCGGCGGCGCGACGTTCGGATATTGCGCGACGGGGAGCGAGAAGTAAGCGACCGCGCCGACGAGGGTAATGAGAATCGAGAGTACGGTTGCGAAGATAGGTCGATCGATGAAAAAGCGCGCCATAACAAAGGGCTCCTTGACGTTCGAAGATGTGAGGAGTAAAAACGCGGCGTAGCGCGAAGCGTTACGCGGGGTTCTTTCCGGCGGCTTCAGACGCGGCGCCCTTCTTATTGGCGTCTCGTTCGAGGGACCATTCGTAGAGTCCGTCGTATTCGACGGTTCCGTCCCGATTGATAATCACGCCGTCTTCACGCACAATTCGGGTCGTCGATTCGGAAGGGACGGGGATCGGTTCGACGACGGTGTTGGGACGAATGCGCAGGAGATTGTCGAGTACGACGCGCTCGCCAAGTTTGAGCCCGGTTGCTACGACGCGCATATTGTCGTTCTGGAGCGGCCCGAGGGTAACGGCGCGCGACTCGACGATATTGTTTTCGCCGAGGACGTAGACGCGTTTGACGTTCTGGTCGGTAATAATAGCTTCTTCAGGCACGAGCACGGCGTCGTATTCCGGCGAGGTCGGGAAGAGAACGCGCAGGCGCAGACCGGGAATGAGATTCCGGACGCCGACCTCGTTGGGCTTATTCTCGGCGACGGCGCGGAATTCAAGGGTTCCGGTCGTTTCGTTCATTTTGGGCTCGGCGAAGTCGACCGTCGCTTCGTGGTCGAACTCGCCGTCCCCGATCGCGAATTTCACGACGAGACTACCTTTCGAGGCGCCGTTTTCTTTTGCGACGCGTTCGCGATAGAGTAATAGCGCGCGTTCGTCGACGTCGAAGAAGACGTGGATCGGATCGACGGCGACTATGTGCGTGAGGAGGGTTGACCCGACGGTTACGAGATTGCCGACGGTAATCCGCTCGCGACTGACTTCGCCGTCGATCGGCGACTCGATCGTGGTATAGTCGAGATCGATTTTAGCGCGTTCGACGTTTGCAATTGCGGCTTCTAACTCCGCGGCGCGTTCGTCGCGCCCCGCCTGCGCGAGTTCGAGCTGTTGCATGGAGGTCGCGCTTTTTTCAATGAGACCTTGCTGACGCTTGAGTTCCGCTTCGAGACGATTGAGATCGGCGCGTTTCGCGTCGACGTCGCTCTGACGCTGCGCGAGAACGGCGCGATAAACGCGCGAATCGAGGGTAAAGAGCGGGTCGCCCTTATGGACGAAGGAGCCTGCCGCGAAGTTAATCGACTCGAGATAGCCGGAGACTTGCGCGCGCACTTCGACCGATTCCGCGGCGGCGGAGCGTCCCGGTAGTTCGGCGTATTCGGTAATTTTGCGCGTAATCGTTTCGACGACGCGAGCGGGTACGGCTACGTCTTGCTGTTGCGCGTTGCGCTCTTCGCGACGCTGGACGCAGGAAAGATTGGCGATGAGAACGAGCGTTAGTATCGGAACGAGCGAGCGTTTCAAGGTCATTTCGAGAGAACTCCCGAATAGAGTGAGGCTTGCGCCTATGATGTTACAAGTCGCGTCGTCGCGTAATTTGATTAGCGACGACGCGCGTTCTAGTTTCCTACAATGATACCAGTCGGAGCGGGGCTCGTCAATTGTTCAACGAAAAAAAGATAAGATTTCACGCCGCGAAATTAGTTGCATAATGCGCTGGATTACGTATACTGATAAGAAATACCCTCCAACTGAAGGCGGTCGCAATGAACACGGAAAGTCTCAACGGCAAACGAATACTAATCACGGGCGCGGCTGGGTTTATCGGCGGACGGCTCGTCGCGCGTCTGCTCGGCGAATTACGGGACGCGACGCTCGTCGGCCTCGACGACCTCAACGCGTACTACGACCCGGCGTTGAAGGAGCGCCGTCTGGCGAACGCCGCGCGACTCGCGTCGAATTCGACGTGCGACTGGCGATTCGTTCGCGGTTCCGTTACGGATCGCGGAACGCTCGACGCGCTCTTTGCCGAATACGATTTCGAAATAGTCGTTCATTTGGCGGCTCAAGCCGGCGTGCGGTACAGTATCGAGCGCCCGGACGCGTATGTGGAAGCGAACGTCGTCGGGTTCTTTAATATTCTCGAGGCGTGTCGCGCGCGATTGGCGCAGGGCGCGGCCTTTGACCGACTGACATACGCGTCGAGTTCGTCGGTCTACGGCAATTCAAAGGCGTTTCCACTATCGACGACGGCGAAGGCTGACGAGCCGGTTTCCCTTTATGCGGCGACGAAACGCTCGAACGAGCTTTTTGCGCGCTCCTACGCGGCGCTTTACGGCCTCAAGAGCGTCGGACTGAGATTTTTTACGGTCTACGGGCCGGAGGGGCGCCCGGACATGTTCTATTATTCTGCGGCGGAGCGACTCGTCGCTGGTCAGAGCGTGCGGCTCTTTAATAATGGAAATTGTCGTCGGGACTTCACGTATATCGACGACGCGCTTGAAGGAATAACGCGGGTCATGGCGCGCGGACCAATTGCGGAGACGAGCGAGATCTACAATTTGGGCGCGGGCCGGTCGACGTCAATTGTGGAGTTTATCGAGACGTTGCGTGACGCGTTGGTCGAGTCGGGCGCGTTGCCGAGCGATTTTGATTTGCAATCGCACATTGTCCTTACGGAAGCGCAGCCCGGGGACGTCGAGGCGACGCTAGCGGACGTCGAGCCGTTTGAGCGCGCGTACGGGCGCCGACCGAGCACGGGAATCGGAGACGGTTTGCGTCGTTTTGCGGATTGGTTTACGGAATACAAGGCCCAGACGGGGCGCTGAAAGGAGCGGTCGAGATGCGTTGTGAAGAGAAGTTTCGCGAGGTTTACCGACGCGACCCGGACGGCGTCTCCTTTTGTCCGTATCGCGTCTGTCCGATTGGAGCGCATTCGGACCACAATTTCGGTAAGATTACGGGTTTTGCGATCAACAAGGGCTTGTATTTCGCATACAGCGCGAAGAAGAACGGTATCGTCGAGACGTCGTCGTTGCAGTTTAAGAAACGAGCGCAATGGCATATAGAGATGACTCCCGCAGTGAAGGACGGGGACTGGGCGGACTATTTGCGCGGCGCGACGCTTGCGCTGAAGAAACGCCGGAACGTGTACGCGGGCGTCTGCGGCGTGATCGAGGGCGAGTTGCCAATCGGCGGACTTTCTTCTTCGGCGGCGGTAACGCTGAGCTTTCTACTGGCGCTGTGCAAGGTGAACGGGATCGAGCTTTCCGAGCGCGAATTGATCGACGTCGCGCTGGAAGCGGAGCGCGACTACGTCGGAGTCTCGATCGGCAAGCTTGACCAGTCGTGCGAGATTTTTAGCCGCAAGGGTCGTTTGCTGTATTTGGACACGCTGACGGACGAGTACGAACTTATCCCCTCGGCGAGCGGTATGGCGCCGTATCGAATCGCGATCTTCTTTTCGGGGCTTGAACATAATTTAGTCGGTTCGAAGTACAATAAACGAGTCGACGAATTGCGAGCAGGCGCGTACGCGTTACTGGGCTATACGGACGCGGAGTACGGGAGTTTTGACGAGGCGGCGGCGCGTTACGTGCCGAGAGCGGCGTTTGAGGAGTATAAGGACCGACTTCCTCCGCCGTGGCGAAAACGGTGCCAGCATTGGTACGACGAGTTTGATCGCGTCGAGCGCGGCGCGGAAGCGTGGCGCCGAGGCGATCTGGAGGAGTTTGGACGTTTGTCCTTTGAATCGGGGTGGAGCAGCATTCACAATTGGGAGTCCGGCGCTCCTGAGCAGATACGATTGTACGAGATTATGCGGGAGACGCCCGGGATCTACGGCGGTCGGTTTGCGGGCGCGGGCTTTAAGGGGTGTTGTATAGCGTTGGTTGACCCGGAACGCTGGGAGGAGATTGAACGACGCGTAACGGCGGCGTACGTTAAGGATTTCCCCCATTTGAGCGGGAAATATTCTGCGTACTTGTGCGAAACGGCGGACGGGGCGACGATTTGAGTTTGGCGGCGATAGGACGAGAAATTTTGGCGTAATGCCCGTAATCCCATCGGAGCGTCGCGGAGGCGTGGGAAGCGCGGATTTCAGCCGGCGCGAAAGGGCGCGGCGACGTTGCCTGGACGACGATTGCAATATGTAAGCGGTATCGCGCGTCGGCATTCGATTTTAAGGAGACGAACGTGGAGAACGCCGGTAATCATGAATTGCGAACAGATTCGAGAACGCGCGAGGCGATCTACTCGAAGATTAAGGTAAAAGACACGGTGTTTACCGATTTATTCGGAGACGCGCGTTATCTCCTCCAATTATACAAGGCGCTTCATCCGGAAGACGAGAGCGTAACGGAGGCCGATTTGAAGAACGTAACGTGCAAGAGCGTTCTCACGAACAGGCTTTACAACGATCTCGGCTTTCGCGTGCGCGATTCTTTGATTATACTGGTAGAGGCGCAATCGACGTGGAGCCGCGCGGTCGTCGCGCGACTCTTTATGTATTTAGCGCTGACGTACGTCGATTATTTTTACGAAGACGACGAGCGGTATCGTTCACTTTATTCGAATAAAGATCTGCAGATTCCGGAAGCGGAACTGTACGTGATATATACCGGCGAGCGATTGCAAAACAGGCCGGAATTCCTCACGTGGCGCGAGGACGTCGCGCATGGGCGACCGGGGCTAATGAATTTTCCGGTCAAGGTTCTTTACGACGGCAAGCCGGGCGATATCATCAATCACTACGTTACCTATTGCAAGATTCTCGACGCGCAACGCGCGCTAACCGGCTCGTCGGTAAAGACTGCGGTCGAAACGATACGCAAATGTCGCGAACTTGGCGTCTTGAAAGAATATTTGGACAGCAGGAGGAGTGAAACCATGATTAATTTAATGACGGAGCCCTTTGACCAGGAAACGATTATTCGAGGAATGGTGAAGGAAGAAAGAAGAGAGGCATGGATGGAAGGGAAGGAGGAAGGTAAGGAGGAAGGGATCGCATTGGGCGAGCGAAGAAAGAGTATTGCCATTGCGAGGAATCTTCTGAAGGGAGGGTATATGCCGTACGACGTCATTGCGAACAGTACAAACCTGACCCTTCCGGAGGTCGAGGCGCTAGCGCGAGGCGAAGAGATCGAGTGAACATTTTATTGGCGGAGCCCTTTGACCAGGAAACGATTATTCGAGGAATGGTGAAGGAAGAAAGAAGAGAGGCGCGACAGGAAGGGATCGCATTGGGCGAGCGAAGGAAGAGCATTGCCGTTGCGAGGAATCTTCTTATGGGAGGGTATATGCCGTACGACATCGTTGCGAGCATTACAAACCTGACCCTTCCGGAAGTTGAGGCGCTAGCGCGAGGGGAGGAGATAGAGCGACTCTAGTCGACTCTGGCGCAGTGGCGTCTCGGCTGACGCCGTGCGCGACGCGTATCGTAGAAATAGGAGCAGTTATGTATTTAGACCCCTACGAACGGGAATTACGACTGATTTCAAGCGCGATGAGCGCGTTTCTTTGGGGATATTCGAAAGTCGGGTACGAGCGCTCGCTGGACTGGTGCAAGCGTCTTCTGACCGTCTCGGCGAGCGAGAGCGAACACGCGCTTTCGCACGAGCAAATAGCGGATATTATGGAGGTTCCTCTTGCGAACGTCGACGCGTTGGCGGAGGGTAAGTCTATGGAGGAGGTTATGGCGACGCGCGAGGGCGAGGAGCATTTGGCGAAGATGGTTCTCAAACTGCTGGACGACGACGCGGAGATTGTTCGTAAGGCGGAAGAGTACGGTAAGGAGGAATATGCGAAGTTCCGCGCGGAATGTCGAAAGAAGGGATTAGTGGGATGAAATGCGTTATTTTAGCGGCGGGATTTGCGACCCGCCTGTACCCGTTGACGTTAAACTTTCCGAAGCCGCTTTTGCGGATTGGGGACCGTAATATTTTAGAGTGGCTGCTGACCGATCTTGCCAGTACGGGCGCGATCGACGAGTACGTCGTGGTCTCGAACGAGAAATTTGCGGATCAGTTTGAAGCGTGGTCGTCGGGACGTTCGGAGCGAATAACGGTCTTGAACGACGGCGCGGAGAGTAACGAGACGCGTTTGGGCGCGGTTCGGGACGTGCAGTTTGCGATCGACAGTTTAGGGCTGGACGACGATCTTCTTGTGATCGCAGGGGACAATTTACTGGATTTCTCGCTGGGACGATTTATCGATTATTTCCGCGCGAAGGGCGGCGCGACGTGCATTATGCGGTATTACGAGCCGGATCTGTCGAAGTTGCGCCAGTGCGGCGTGATGGAGATTGACGATACGGAACGCGTCGTCGATATGACGGAGAAGCCGTCGGAACCGAAGACGCATTGGTGTTCGCCTCCCTTTTATCTCTACGCGCGCGCCGACGTGCCGCGTGTTCGCGCAGGAATCGAATCCGGTTGCGGCGTGGACGCGCCTGGCTCGTTTATTGAGTGGCTCTGCAAACAAACGACGGTCTTCGCCTTTGAAACGCCGGGTCGGCGGTACGATATTGGCGATATTGCGAGTTTAGAGGAGACGCGCGCGGAATATCGGGGAATAACGAAATAGCAATAGCGCAACGCTTGCGTTCCTGGGGGAGCGCAAGCGTTTAACCGACGGTTTTGTGGCGTTAAGGTTTCTCTTAGTTATTCGGTTTGCGTGACGCGCGCAATCGTTTGTTTTTGTCTTTTTTGACAATTGTGCAGAATTTTCTTTTTTTACCGGCAGTTCATTGACATAAGTGGCCGTATGCCGTAAAATAACCGCGTCGGGTTGGGCGAATTTCGCCTGACGCGTGGGAAACCGGGGTCAAGCCGCCAGGGAGTTGGACGTTCCCTGAGCAACGGCTTTGGCTTTGATTTTCTGGGAAATGCAACGTATCTAGCACATGGAAGTCTGTAGACATGTTGGTCGCGGCGCGCAGGCGCGCGGACTTGGCCGATTGGCGGGGTCTGCGAGCGCGTTGAGCGT
>CADCOO010000347.1 GCA_902803085.1 uncultured Planctomycetota bacterium | reverse complement strand
GTCTGATTACCCGAGGTCTGATCGCCAGACGTCTGATTACCGGCGTTATTCTGTCCAGACCCGTTCTCCGTCTCCAGGGACTCGGCGAAATTCCTTTCGGCATAGATCTGACGATAAATCGTCTCGCGCGAGTCTGCGTTGCGCCAGATCTTGAGAATATCGGAAATACTCGCGCCAACTTTAACGCCCGTCGCTTTATTCGCGATCGAATACTTCGAATTGCCAATCGACGTCTTCTTAATACCCTTCGCCGCTTTCTCGACCTGCGCGTCGGTCGCGCCCGCCTCGGACTTGAGCTTCGCAAGCGTGGCGTCGCACGATTCGTCAATCGCCTTGTCCGCCGCCGTCGCTTCCACGCTCATTCCGGTTTCCATATCAATCTTATTCGCGGGATCGGCTTCAAAGGCGTCCCTGATTTCGAAAAATTTCTCCGGCGTTTGCGCGCTGCTCAAATCACGATCGCGTTTGTCGATATTCTCGACGTACGTGGCAACGTAGGACGCAAGATTCTGAAGGTGGGCGGTGTAACGCGCCTGCTCGACCGCCGTGAGCGCAGCGGGCAGTTGCGTCGGATCTTCCTTCACTCTCGACGCCATCTGATTAGCGAGCGAATCGCGCATCGACGGATTGTCGAGCCACTTGCTCACCCAGTCGTTCCAATCGGTAAAGGTTATGCCCTGCTCGACCTTAATCGTTATCGTTTTCTCCGATTCGCCATAGACGACCCCGCCGACGTCGTTCTTCTTGTACGTCTTTGCAATTAGTTTCGCCGTAACTTCCGTCGACTCGCCTTCAAGAGGATAGTCGTCTGGAACGTTCCACGTCAGCGCGCCCGTAATAGCGGTATACTTCATTCCCGCCGGCGACTCCGACTCGACTAGCTCAACCACGACTGCATAGTCGTTAGGCGAATAGCCTTCGAGCCCAGAGACCGTCTCAGGGGGATCGGCGAAAATGGCGACGTTTTCAAGAGATCCGCCCGTCTTGACCGTCGGGGTCTCAATCTCGTCGAACACGGGAGATATTGATTTCGTCACGTCGGCGTCGGGATTGTCGACCTTAATGACAAACTCCTTTTCGACGGAAAGTCCGTTCTCATAATTCGGCTCGTCGTCGCCCGGCGCGTAATCCTTCGGCTTCGTCGCCTTGACTTTTATGGTAAAGTCGCGCGAAAGCGCGTTCGAGTCAAACTCAATCGGATTCGCCTCGAGATCCCATTTGAGCGTTCCAGCGACCGCGTCTTCGCCGTCCGTCTGAACGATCGTCATTCCCTCGGGGACGTCGCCGACCAATTCGTACTTAATCGGCGTATCGGAACCATTGGGATCGGTCGCTTTAATCTGGGCGGTATAGACGGCGCCGTTTTCTGCCGACGCTAGCGGCGAAGAGGTCGAGAAGACCGGCTTGCCTTCCACGAAAACGGTAAAATCCTTCGTCGTCGATTTTCCGCCCTCGTCGGTCGCCTTAATCTTAATCGTCGCTTGACCGGCAGTCGGATTCGTCCAGGTTACGAGCCCGGAAGCGCTCACGGAAATATAGGATGGATTGGCGTCGTTCGCAACGAGCTCGTACTTAACCCCGGCGCGCTGCTTACCCTCGGAATCGACGCGATTCGTCTTCAGCTGCTGACTGCCGCTAACGCCCTCCTGAAGCGCAAGGAGCGCCGCGCTCGCCTCGCCCGATTCGTCCAACGTTATCTCGCTCGTTTCAACGGTAAAATCGAGCGTCGTCGACGCGCCGTCGAGGAAAGTTCCGTCCGGCAACGGCATATGGCGCTGAACGCTAACGGTGTGCGCGCCGTCGCTAAGCGGCTCGGTGAAGTTAAAGGTGATGGTGCGCGTCGACGCCGTCTCGCCCGCGCCCCCCGTCTGCGGATCGACCGTATAGCTCGCGGATTTGCCGTCGATTGCGACGAGATACGGTTGCGGATTATTGTCGACGCCGTCTGAAACGGGAGTCGTTATCTTCATTTTGACCTGCGAATCGACGAAATCCGACTGCACAATCCACTCGCCGGAGGCTTGGAACGCTTCCTCGGAGGCAAAGGTTACTTCAGTCGGCGCGACCGGATTGACGAGAACGTCTTGCGTTACCGTCGTCGTCAGCTTATCGGTAAGTCTGACCGTCTGTGCGCCCACCTTTTGATAACCGGAGGTATAAACGGACTCCGCCTTAATCGTCAGCGTCGCCTTCTGCGGCTCCGAAGCGGTCGTCGCTATAGAGAAGATTGACGACGACTCGTTGAGCGGCGTAACTGTTACCCCGTCCGCGCCCTCGTTCAACGTAATCGAGTACGTAACGGGATTGTCGGCAAAGCCCGAAGGCAAAACGCCGTAGAGCACGTCGCCCGCGACGCCCTCGAACGAATTGTACGTTATATCGATATCCGTTCCGTCTTCGTCGGGTATCGTCTCGCTAACCGGCTTGCTCAAAACGTCCTGAATGTATTCATGAAGTCCTTCTGAACCGACGTAAACCGTCGTCGAGCGCTCTTCGTCCAATTCTGGCGACATATAAGAGAGGGTCGTTTTTCCCTGCGCCTCCGCCTCTGAAACGAGGCGCAAAACGCTGTGCGTCTTATCCGTATTGTCGAGCACGCGGAATCCCGTAATCGTGAAAGAATCCACAGGCTTCGAAACTTCGCCGGAACCGTTGTTAACGACCTCCGCCGCTTCCAACTCGGCGATCACGTCGTAGCCGTCGACGACGTAACCGAAGATATTATAACTATTGTTGCCGCCGCCATAATCGCCAAACGTAACAAAGAACTGGGCGTCGCTCGTGTTGGAACCGCCATTAGCGTACGCGACCGTACCAGCGCGACTGAAGGTCAGCAGCGGAGAATACTCGTCGGCAATAGGCGTCCCAGGACCGCCGCGTCCGGCGCCGTCCAAAGACCCGCCCTGGAACATGAACCCAGCGATGATACGGTGAATCGACTTGCCTTCGTAATATCCGGAATTGATAACGTCCAGGAGATGTTGCGAGGACGCGGGCGCGTCCTGACCAAAGAGCTGAATCACGACCTCGCCAAGCGTCGAAACCGCGCCGTTCGTCGCCGACGTTTTTTTGACCGTGAACGCAACCTGCGTATCGTTCAAAAGAGACGCGCTCAAACCCTCTATCGTGCTATTGTCGAGTATTCCACAATCTGTTCCCTCGATCGCGTAATGATACGAATCGGGCCTCGCAATCGTAATCACTTCCGGCAGAACGTTGAACCCGGCGGCGTCGAGCATTTCTCGATTTTCGAGCGCTTCGAACATTCGTCGGCGCGTCGCTTCGCGGAGCGTCTGCTGACGTTTCGCCTCTCGCGCGGCGTTATAGCGTTTCGAATTCGAGAGGACGCGACGAATAGACGAAAGTAGTGTCATTGATTCATTCCTTTTTCTACGATCAAGCGCGACGCGACGGTCGACGCTACGGTTGCCATATTCATTATGATCGACGCACTAGGCGTCGCGTTTATTGTACCACATTTCCCAGTCGCCGCAATCGTCAAACTCTATCTTTCCCTAGGAACAGCCCGAGGATCGATAAATCGGCTACTGACGCCCCGTTTTAGACGAACGCGACCCGGTAAAGTTTCCCGGCGTTCCCTGACTTTCAGGAAACAAAGCGTCTCGACGTTAAAATAGGCGTTGTGCGTATTACGCGCTATTCATAGAAAATTATCGGCCTACAGTGAGAAAAACTTGTCGAAAAAGAAACAAATTGACAAATGCGCTTGAAAAAAACGTTAAATTGGGATAAAATGGAAGCGCGTCTGCGTCAAATGTCGTCGCAGGCGCGCAACGAGCGCCTGACGCGCAAAACGAGGAGTTGATATGCTGGAACTACGGAATTTAAAGAAATCGTATAAAGAACCGAGCGGGGCGGAACTGCCTATTCTCGACGTGCCGCGCTGGAGCGTCGACGCCGGCGAACAGGTCGTCGTTATCGGACCGAGCGGATGCGGCAAGACGACTTTATTGCATATTATCGCGGGCATTCTTCGTCCGACGTCGGGTCAGGTTCTCATCGACGGTTGGAATACGCCGCTACTCACGGAATCAGAGCGCGATCAATTCCGCGCGCGCCGCATTGGCTACGTGTTCCAGACCTTTAATCTCCTCCCCGGCTTTACGGCGCTTGAGAACGTGCAACTTGGCATGTCGTTCGCCGGTCGCGGTCGCGACAAGAAGCGCGCGATCGATCTTCTCGAACGCGTCGGTCTAGGCGCGCGTCTGCATCATAAGCCGGCGCAGATGAGCGTCGGCGAACAGCAGCGCGTTTCGGTAGCGCGCGCGCTCGCGAATCAGCCGAAACTCGTGCTCGCGGACGAGCCGACGGCGAACGTCGACGTCGGCAATCAACAAATAGTGGTCGACATGTTGCGCAATACGTGCCGAGACGAAAACGTGGCGCTCATTCTCGTCACACACTCTCCCGCCGTCGCTGAGCAGTTCGACCGCGTCGATCTCTTGACCGACGTGAATCTCGTCGCGAAAAGGAAACTCGCGGAACAAGAGGAAGCGCGACAATAGCGGCGAATCGCCCTCGAAGATTTCAAAATGAACTCTAGAGTTCGTTTTCTCCAATTACTCCAGCGTAAAGGACGGCCATAAACTCGGGTCGTCCTCCGCTGGCAACGGCGCGTAATGCTGGAGGGCAAACGCGCCGTATTCGCCGTCAAAGACGATAAAATGCAGACCGATTCGGTTGAATTCCTCGGAGTCGTAGCCGGTGAGCGTCTCGCCGGGCAAGAATGCGGAGAAAGCGTAACCGTCCGGTCGACGTTCCGCCGTCATGACGAATTGCGTAACGTCGACAGTCGCCGGGGTCGCCTTCGCGCGATTGATCGGAACCCACTGCGCCAGCGGTCTCGACTCGTTCGGCGCGATTTCCACCGTCGGATAGAAAAAGAATTTGTGGCAGAATCGAGACGCGCGCCGCGATTCCTTAATGTCGCGCGTGTCGAGGCACAGGCGAATCGAGTCCGCTCGGTCGAGACGCGTCGGCGCAAAGAGCGCCTGCTCCTTCTTACCGGCGACGATCGCCGTAAACGCCAGCCCTTCAGGAAGCCACGCCAGACGAAAATCAAAGAGGGACGCGTTCGTGCGCTCGTTTTTCGCCGCGCGATTGCGCGACCGCGCTTCAAGCGGAGAGTCCTCCGCTATCTCGTACTGGCTCCAGAACGGAACGCTATAGCTCGAGTCCAACGCCTCCGCCGGCAACGCCCGAGGATCGAATTTCTTCGGCGCCCGACGACATGAAAAACGCAATCGAAACATGAAACCAAACGGTATCGACGACATTCCTTACCCTTCCCTCAACCTCGTTAGTTAGACGTCCCGGCCTCCTCGTCAGTCTCATTCGACGATTCCTCGCGAAGACTGTCGAGACTCTCTTCCTGAAACTTCTTCATTTTGAACTCGAGCGCAAGCTTCTCCGCGTCGCGACGCTGCCGCTCTTCCTCGAACGAGAACCAGACGGATATCGCGTCTACGATCGCAAGCGCTCCGATCCAAAAGCACAGAAGAATCGCCAACGTCCACGACCCGGAAACCAATTTCGGATGCGCGCGCGCCGACGTAAAAAGACCCGTTAGCATGAGCGCGCCCGCTACCCCCGATAAACACGCAATCTGAAGACGACGCGTCGCCTGACGACGATAGAAGCGCTTGCCGCGCGCCGTGAGACCGCGCCAGTAGAAATCTCCGTGTCGCAATTTATCGTACTGGACGCGAAACTGCCAAAGAGAAAACGCGACGACGAGACAAACGACGAGCGTCGTCGTTAGCTCGCGAATTTCCGACGGCGTCGACAAGGTCGATAGGAATAATGGCGTCATTGCGTTTCGCTCCTCTTCTAGGGTGTCGCCAACATTTTCCCCAATTATAGTTGCTTGGTTACTTGACGCAAGATCGAAAATATGTTATACTGGGGAACTGGTTCGAACGCCAAGCGCGTCCGCGCTCAACGTTCAGACCTTATCCGCTTGGGCAATTAGCTCAGTTTGGTTAGAGCGTCTGGTTTACACCCAGGAGGTCGCTGGTTCGAGTCCAACATTGCCCACTGGTTCTTTTTTCTGAGCTTTCTTTTTTCTAATCATTACTTTTCTTAGCTTTCTTAGCTTCGTCGTCGGGTATGTCTGCGGTTTCTTTTGTTCTCCCCCGGCGTCGTGAGCTGTCCCATTTCATCACAGGAGTCTTGCATGACGCACGGAGGCGTCTTTTCTTTATTTTCCTAATCTCTGCCTCTCTCTATTGACGCCGCGCCAAGAAAAAGATACAATGACCCCGTCGTTGCGCGGCGTAGCGTAGCGACGCGCCAATCGTATGGCCGAAACTCGTTAAAGTATTGCGTCATGGAAAACACCTACCTGTCCGACCCGCGCTTTGAGGGAATTGAACCCTTTCCCAATAAGATATGGCTCGCCTCGCCGACTATGCACGGCGACGAGCTAAAGTTCATGACCGAAGCGTTCGAAACGAACTGGATGTCGACCGTAGGCGCCAATATTAACGAAGCGGAAAAGATCGTCGCGCAAAAGATCGGTCGGAAATACGCCGTCGCGCTCGCGTCGGGAACCGCCGCGTTGCACCTGGCGATTAAAATCTGCGCCGAACGACTCTACGGTCGGGCGCGCGTCGGGCAAGGCGCGTTGTTCGGAAAGAAGGTCTTCTGCAGCGACCTGACCTTCGACGCTACCGTTAATCCCGTCGCGTACGAAAACGGCGAAGCCGTCTTTGTCGACACGGAATACGACACGTGGAACATGGATCCGGAAGCGCTTGAAAAGGCGTTCCAGCTCTACCCCGACGTCAAGCTCGTCGTGCTCGCGCACCTCTACGGAACGCCTGCCAAAATCGACGAACTTCGCGACGTCTGCCGCCGTCATAACGCGCTAATCGTCGAGGACGCCGCCGAATCCTTCGGCGCGACCTATGCCGGTAAGCAGACGGGAACTTTCGGCGACGTCTCGATTATTTCGATGAACGGGAATAAGATCGTCACGGGCAGTTCCGGCGGGTTCCTCCTCACGGACGAACTTGAGGTCGCGAATAAGGTTCGGAAATGGTCGACGCAGTCGCGCGAGGCGGCGCCCTGGTATCAGCATGAAGAGCTCGGCTACAACTACCGCATGAGCAACGTAATCGCCGGCGTCATACGCGGTCAGCTCCCCTACCTCGAGGAGCATATCGCGCAGAAGAAAGCGATCTACGAACGCTATCGCGACGGCCTCGCCGACCTCCCGCTGACCCTCAATCCGCATGAAGACGCAAGCGAGCCGAACTACTGGCTCTCCTGCGCGATCATCGACCGCGACGCGCTAGCGCCGCACGTCCGAAGCGAACGAGAATACCTCTTCCGCTCCGCGCCCGGTAAGTCGTCCCCCTCCGAAATCCTAGAAGCGCTCGCCGCCTTCAACGCCGAAGGACGCCCCGTCTGGAAGCCTATGCATATGCAGCCGATCTACGCCGCCAATCCGTTCGTTACCCGCGCCGGTCAAGGGCGCGGCCTCACAAACGCCTATATTGCGTCGACGGGCGAAGCGACCGACGTCGGAAATGATATTTTCGCAAGGGGAGCGTGTTTGCCTAGCGATAATAAAACGACGAGGGAGGAGGTCGATCGGATCGTGGAAATTATTCGGCGGTGTTTCGGGTAGGAGAGGGATTCGGGCTCATGGAGAGACGTCGTGGATTTTACGAACGCTTTGTCAAACGCCCTCAGGATTTCCTGTGCGCGCTCGCCGCGCTCGTCGTCTTGAGTCCGGTTTTGCTCATACTAACGCTTCTCGTTCGCGCAAAATTAGGCGCGCCCGTCTTCTTTACGCAAGATCGACCGGGAAAAGACGGCAAAATATTTAAGTTGTACAAATTCCGCACAATGCTCGACGCGTACGACGCCAACGGCGAGCCCCTGCCCGACGACGTTCGACTCACAAGTTTCGGAAAGAAACTGCGCGCGACCTCGCTCGACGAATTGCCCGAACTGATTAATATCCTCAAAGGCGACATGAGCGTCGTGGGACCGCGCCCGCTTCTCGTGCGCTACCTACCGCGCTACAATGAACGTCAGGCGCGCCGACATGAAGTTCGACCAGGTTTCACCGGACTCGCGCAAGTCAACGGTCGCAACGCGCTGAGCTGGGAAGAGAAGTTCGAATGGGACGTTAGGTACGTCGATAATGTTTCCTTTCTGGGGGATTGGAAGATTATTTTTAAAACCGTTTGGACTGTGATTCGGCGAGAAGGAATTAGTGGTAGCAACGAGGCGACGATGAGCGAGTTTATGGGAATGGAGGCGGGGCAATGAGAGATATTGTCGTCTTAGGAGCCGGCGATTTCGGTAAGGAAGTCGCATGGCTAATTGAAGAGATCAACCAAGCGACGCCGACGTACAATCTCCTAGGATATTTAGACGACGATGAGCGCAAAATCGGTCAAAGTTACGTCGGCTATCCATGTCTGGGCCCGATTTCCCAACTGCGCGAACTAAGCCAAACGCGACGCGTCGTCGCCGTCGTCGCAATGCAAGACGGCGACGTTCGTAAAAGGGTTGTCGATATGTTCCCCGATTTCGACGACTGGGAAACGCTCGTTCACCCAACGGTTAAGATCGCGTCGACAAGCAAGCTCGGCAAGGGGTGCGTGTTCTGCGCGCGCGGGATTCTCAGCGTCGACTCCGTCGTCGACGATTTCTGCGTCTTTAATTTTGCCGTTACGATCGGGCACGACTGCATCGTCGAAAAATACGTCTCGATCATGTCGGGCTCGACGATTTCTGGACGAGTCGTCATAGGAGAAGGAGCCTATCTGGCAACGCACAGCGTCGTCATTCCGAATAAGAAGATCGGCAAGCGCGCGAAGGTTGGCGCGGGCTCGGTCGTAATTCGCAACGTCAAGGACGACGCGTCGGTTATGGGCGTCCCCGCTAAAGTCTTGCGTTTTTAAGGAGGACGCTCTATTGAACGGCTTACTCTTCCCAGGTCAGGGTTCGCAAGAAGTCGGCATGGGACGCGCGTTATACGACGCATATCCCCCAGCGCGCGCGATTCTCGACGAGGCGAACGACGCGCTTGGTTACGACCTAAAGTCGATCATGTTCAGCGATTCGACGGGTCGACTCAACGAAACGCAGTACGCGCAACCGGCAATTTACACATGTTCCGCCATGTATTTGGCCAAGCTCCGAGAGAACGGCGTACTCTACGACTACGTAGCGGGACACAGTCTTGGCGAGTATTCCGCGCTGTATGCAGCCGAAGTCTTTGACTTTGTGACCGGTCTAGAACTTGTCAAGCGCCGTAGCGAGGCGATGAGCCGCATGAACGGTCGCGGGGCCATGGCGGCGGTCCTCGGTCTTACGGAAGCCGACCTGGCGCCATACCTTGATCACGGCGTCGTCATGGCGAACTTAAACTCGGCGACGCAAATCGTCGTGTCCGGCGAGATCACAAAACTTGAGGCGCTTGAAAAAGCATTGGCAACCCGCGAAAGCGTCTCTTTCAAGACGCTTCGCGTAAGCGCCGCGTTCCATAGCGCTCAGATGGCGGAAGCGGCGGAAATTATAACGCCGCTGATTCAAAGAACCGACTTTGCCCCGCCAAAATGCTACGTCGTCTCGAACGTTACCGGCAAACCAACAAAAGACGTTCAAGCAATCAAGTCGAACCTAATCAAACAGACGACGGGCCAGGTCAGATGGTACGATTCCATTATGGCTTTGAAGCAGGCGGGAGTTTCAACGCTTTATGAAGTCGGACACGGACGCGTCCTCGCAAAACTCAATAAAACAATAACATTCAGACCCAAGTGCGTCGCATCGGAGGCGTGGTATGCAAGTTTTTAAGATTGACGGCGTTCGTATCGACGGAGTCGTCGCGTGCGTTCCCGAAAGGAGGATCGACAACGAAACCTCGCTGAAAGAAATGTACGGCGACGACGCAAAGTTGATTATCGAATCAACTGGAATCAGAACGCGGTATCTTGCTAATTCGGGAACCTCTAGCTCCGACCTGTGCCTTATGTGCGCAAAAGATCTATTAAAAGGCGCAGGAACCGCGCAAGAAGAGATCGGCGCCGTCGTCTTTGTTACCTTTACGCCCGACCGACTCATGCCGTTCAACGCGGCGCTCATTGCGGAAAAACTCGGTTTATCCAAGGAAATTCCTGCGTTTGACGTCAGTTTGGCGTGTTCTGGATACGCCTACGGTTTGTATCTCGCCGCAACCTTTGCGAAGGCGTCAGGTAAAAAAGCGCTTCTCCTCGACGGCGATATCCAAAGCGCGTATATGTCGGGATTCGATAAATCGACGGTTCCCGTCATGGCAGACGCAGGTTCGGCAACCTTGATTTCGCCGAGCGAAGACAAAGCTGAATGGAAATTCGCTTTCTATACCGACGGATCCGGAAGCGAGTCGCTAATGATACCCGACGGAGGCTCGGCGCGTCCTCCTGAGGCTGGACATTATGAGTTGCGAGAGTTCCCTGACGGTAGCAAACGACGCGGAGTCGACGTCTACATGGACGGGTTCGCGATCTTCCGATTCGTCGCAAGCGACGTCTCAAACTGGTTGCAACGTTTTCTAGACGAGCTTGGCGAGAGCGCCGCCACAATTGACTCTTTCGTGCCGCATCAAGCTAATATGTACATGATCAAAAAGCTTGCTCGTAAACTAAAATTCGAGTGGGAACGCACATGGCAATCAGGCGCCGAACTAGGCAATTCCGCCTCGGCAACCGTTCCCGTGACAATCGCTTTCGACTTCGACTCCAAACTGGATCGAACTAAAATGAATAAAGTCTTGATCTCGGGCTTCGGAGGCGGCCTTTCGGCTAGCGCGGGCGTTATTACCCTCGAACCGCAAGCGTATTACAAATTCCTCCACTATGAAGGAAAAGAAACTCGGATGGGAGAAGTCTAAAATGGAGCAGTTTATTGAACTCGTCGCAGAGGTCTTTGAGGTCGAGCCCGACGAGATTACGATGGACACGGTATTTCGCGAAGATCTTGGCAGTTTCAGTTCGCTCGTTGGTTTTTCGTTAATCGTCATGATGGAGGACGAATACGGCGTTAAAGTGTCGGTCGACGAATTCCTCGAATGTCAAACAATCGGCGATCTGTATAACAAGTGTGTGAAGAAATAATGGAAAACGTATTAATAACGGGCGTATCTGGAGGAATCGGGCGAAGCGTCGCCGAACGCCTGCTCGCGAACGGTTCGACGGTCGTCGGGTGGGATAAGACCGTCTCGGACGAAGCGCGACTCTTAGCGGAACGTTACCCTGGCAAATTTGCGATGCAGGAAGTCGACCTCATGGACTCCGAGGCGTTGCCAGGGCTGGTAAAGACGCTCGTCGCCGAGTTCGGACCGCTCGGAGGTTTCGTCCATTGCGCGGGCTTCGACAAAATGTCGCCCTTACATTTAGTGAAACTCTCTGATATCGAGAATTTGTGGCGTCTCCACGCGCTAGCGCCTATGCTCATCGTATCGTCGCTCAGCGGCAAAAAGAATCACCATGACGGCGCCGGGGTCGTTCTCATATCGTCGCAGTCGGCGCACGAAGGCGCAATGGGACATACTGCGTACGCCGCCGCTAAAGGCGCCGTCGAAGGCTTTTTAGCGCCTGCCGCAGCCGAACTTATGGAAAGGAATATTCGGATTAACGTCGTATGTTTCGCGCCCGTTAAGACGCCTATGGCGCTCTCGTGGATGAATAATTTAACAAACGAGGGTAAGGAAAAACTACTTGCAAGCTATCCCCTCGGTCTCGGTGAAGTCGAAGACGCAAGCGCGCTCATTTGTTTCTTACTGTCGACCGACGCAAGATGGATCAACGGACAAATCATTACGGCGGACGGCGGGCACGCGGTTAGAAAGGTTTAGAAAGATCAAAATGGAAGATTTTATCGCGTTCATTGCCAAGGTTATGGAGGTTGATCCCTTGGAACTAAACGAAGAAACGACCTTTGGCAAATACAAAAAGTGGGATTCCGTCATGCATATGCGTCTCGTTATGGAGGTCGAGGAAGAATACGACGTCGAGATTCCCATCGATGAAGTTCCCAATATCAAAACGCTCAAACAACTGTTCGATTATGCGAAGAAATAAGGGGACGACGCGCTTTTCAGCACGCAACGCCAGTCGGAGGGGGATTTATTCATGAAAATTGCCATATTATCGAACGTTACCGTCGATCTACTCGCAGGAATGCTCGCCAAGTCTGCGGAAGTCTATCTCGCGGCAGGATTCGATACGTGGCAGCAGGAAATGATCATGCCAACGTCGGGACTATGCGAAAGCCGTCCCGATTCGGTCGCTGTTTTACTTCACGCAAACGCATACGCAGACGCATGGCGCGCCAAAGAGGATGGAGAATCAATCATCGACGGCTGGCTAGAGGCGATCGGCTCGTTTTCACGCCGCTTTCCAACAACGCCGGTCTTTGTTTCATCGATCGACGTCTGCAATCTAAAATGTCGCTACGGCTCCGAAACTCGTCTCGACGAGTATTTCGAAAATTATCTTGTCGAACGCATAGAAGAAACGCGCGCCAAGGGCTACAACGTCTATCTTCTACCGGTCAAGGACGTCGTCGCCGAACTTGGACGGCGCAACTTCTACTCCGCCAAGATGTGGTACTATGGCGCAATGCCATACTCCATGAAGGCGCTCGCCGCGCTCAACGAACTCATTGTGCGCTATGCCAACGCCGCCAAGGGCGCTAAGAAAAAATGCCTCGCGCTAGACCTCGACAACACGCTCTGGGGAGGAGTCGTTGGCGAGGACGGCGCCGACGCGCTCATTTTCGCCGACGTCAAAGAGGGCGCAAGATACAAGGACGCTCAACGCTTGATAAAAAAGATGAAAGAGCAAGGCGTTTTGCTCGCGATCCTATCCAAAAACAATCCCGAAGACGTCGAGCAGGCGTTCAACCGTCCAGATATGGTTCTCAAACGCGACGATTTCGTCGCCGAAGCCATTAACTGGGAGCCGAAGTGTGAAAACGTCAAAAGAATGGCGAAAACGCTCAATTTAGGACTCGACTCATTTGTCTTTCTCGACGATAACCCCGCTGAACGCGAACAAATGAAGGCGGAATGTCCCGAGGTCGCCACCGTAGACTTTCCAACCGACACGTCGGCGCTCCCTGAAACAATCGCGAAAATCTATGACGACTACTTCTTTGCGCTCGACGTTACAAGCGAAGACGTACAAAAGACGGCGATGTATCGAGCGGAGAAGCAGAGAAAGGTCGAACGAGAAAGCGCCGTTTCGGTCGAAAGCTTCTTGCAGAGGCTTGAAATGACGATGGAAGTCCATTTAATGAAAGAGGACGAACTCAAACGCGTAACACAGTTAGTCAATAAGACCAATCAGTTTAACGTAACGACCCAACGATATGGTGAAGAGGAGATCCAACGGCTGGGGGCAAGCGACCGTAGCGACGTCGTCGTTGTTCATATGGCGGATAAATATGGCGATCAAGGACTCGTCGCCGTTATAATTCTTCGTTACGACGAAAAAAACGCGACGATCGATTCTTTCCTCATGAGTTGCCGCGTTATGGGAAGAGAAGCAGAAATGGAAATCATGGCGACCGTTAAGAAGTTCCTACAAAAGAAAGGAA
Organism: uncultured Planctomycetota bacterium; assembly: GCA_902803085.1. Taxonomy (GTDB): domain Bacteria; phylum Planctomycetota; class Planctomycetia; order Pirellulales; family Thermoguttaceae; genus RUG369. Next base: position 4,666 of record CADCOO010000347.1, on the reverse strand, counting down.
TTGCTCTTTTACGCGCAATCTATCGCAAAACGGCTAAGAACGCGCCCGTCGCCGAACTCTTTGAAAAGTTCGGGTTCGAATTAACGGAAAGCTCCGATACGGAGAAACGCTATCGCATCAACGTTGACGCGTTGCCAAACAAAACAAACGTCTTTAAGGAGGTCGTCGTTCAATTATGAAAATCGATCACATAGGATATGCCGTAAAGGACGTCGACAAGGCTAAAATTGCGATGGAAGCGTTAGGGTTTCTCTTTGAACCGACTATCGTCGACGAAGACCGCAACGTGAGTCTGGCTTTCGGCGAACTTGACGGCTATCGCGTTGAACTCGTAGCGCCTTTATCAGAGGATTCACCCGTTTCGTCGCTACTCTCAAAGCTAGGACCGACTCCATATCACCTATGTTACGCGAGCGATAATCTCGAGGCGGAAGTCGCCAATCTCGCGAATAAACGCTTCAAGGTTGCAATTCCTCCTACGCCCGCCGTGGCGTTCGGAGGAAAAAAAGTCGTATTCATGTACTCGTTGGCAATGGGATTGTTTGAAATTGTTCAAAGGTAGCCCCTCGATTAGATCGTCAATCGCAACGATTCCATTGGAATCGCCGTTGAACTCGCTCGCGCCTATTACGCCGATACGACAACGTTGATTAAACGGCGTTCTGGATCGTCCGCAGTCGCTCCCTTTAGTGGGCGCTCACGAATTTCAAACGGCTCGTCTATGCATAGAAAATCGAACGTCAGGGATTATCGAAAAGTAAAGGGCGAAAGGCGCATGCCCCTCTACCGGCAAGAGGCTCGATTCGTTACGCTGGAATCAAGACGGTCGTAATGAACGACTGTCGACGGATTGATGGAACTCAAAAGGCTTTAGTTTCAATTGGTTTCCATGTTCGTTCTTCTGACAGAAAAAACAACATTCTGACATGCGCGATGAAAAACCGGAAGGGAAAGAATGATAACCAATGAATATGGCGTAGCAGAACGTCAAGAACGCCTTCTCGACATGATGAAGGACTTTGATCTGTTCATGACGGAACACAAGATCCGCTACAGTCTTTGCGGAGGCACGCTACTCGGCGCCATCCGACATCAAGGTTTTATCCCATGGGACGACGACGTCGACGTCATTATGGATCGATCAAACTTTGAGAAACTCGTGACGACCTTCCAGAGTCTCGGCAATCAAGTCGCTATTCAACGCGACGGCCAAACGTCTCCGACGGAATACGTCTTTTCACGAACGCTTTGGATTTATCGAATCGTCGTTAAAGGAAACGAAGGCGACGAAAATGTCGCGTCGGTTCCAACAATCGACGTCTTCACAATGGACGACTCTCCCGACTCGATATTTGTTCGCAAAATGAAGACGCTAGCGATCAAAGCGCTTCAGGGAATGATGCGCAAACGCCCCGTCTTGAGCAATTATGCGCCGTTTTATCGCATCTGTCTGATTGTAACTTACGTTATGGGAAAATTCCTGTCAGACGCGGTCAAATTCAAAATGTATGACGCCGTCTCTAAGATCGGAACCGGAAAGCGCGCCTCAAAGCTTACCGCTTACAACGCGATCTATCAGTTTCTCGACTTGCGATACGAACCCGACATACTCGATTCGTTCGAACGCCGTCCTTTTGAAGACGCGCTCCTGCCGGTTATGGGAGGTTACGATAGTTACCTTACGACGCAGTACGGCGATTACATGACGCCGCCTCCGCCGGAAGAAAGGATTTCAAAACACATTTAATTTGCTTGAGATCGACGCGCTTTGTGGAGGATCTTCGTCTTGAATATACTCTTTATGTCATTGGGTTCTTTTAATTCGCTCGAAGGAAGTTCCGTTCATCTCGACGTCTTAAAAACTCTCGCAAAAGATCACAATCTGTACCTGATCTGCAAACGAGAACGCCGCGAAGGCAAACCCACCGAGTTAGCGCGCGAATGCGGCGTCAACGTGCTCCGCGTGCGAACTGGAAATATTACGAAGTCTGGAATTCTAGAAAAGGGAATCGCAACGGTTATGTTGGAGCGACAGTTCAAAAGCGCTATCCAGCGGTATTTCTCCAACGTACGATTCGATCTTGTTCTCTACACGACGCCCCCGATTACCTTTGTCGGCGCGGTAAAGTACGTTAAAGAACGAGATCACGCGAAAACGTACCTCATGCTGAAGGATATTTTTCCACAAAACGCCGTCGACCTAGGAATGCTCAAAAAGACCGGATGGAAAGGATTGCTCTATCGCCGTTTCAGGCGTCAAGAAAAGGAACTGTACCGCGTTTCCGATTATATAGGGTGCATGTCCCCCGCAAACTGTGAGTACCTTCTGAGCAACAATCCTGAACTCAAGCCGGAAAAAGTCGAGTTATGCCCCAATATCACGGAGATTCAGGACGTAAGCGTCGACGTCGCGACGCGCAACGCAATTCGCGCTAAGTACGGCGTGCCACAAGACGCCAAGGTCTTCGTCTACGGCGGCAATCTCGGCGCCGCGCAGGGCGTGTCTTTTATTGTCGAATGTTTGCGGCGTCAACATGATTCGCGCGCGTTTTTCCTCATCGTCGGTTCTGGAACGGAATATGCGCGCCTCGAGCGCTATGCCAACGAAGAAACGCCTCAGAACTTCAAGCTCCTCTCGAAACTCCCTAAGAGCGATTACGAGACGCTCGTCGCCGCCTGTGATTTCGGAATGATCTTCCTCGATCGTCGCTTTACGATCCCCAATTTTCCGAGCAGACTTCTTTCCTACATGAAGGCGAAGACCCCCGTTTTCGCCGTCGTCGATCGCAATACGGACGTTGGAACCACCGTCGTCGAAGGAGGATTCGGCTGGTCTTGCGAAAGTTCCGACCCAGACGTTTTCGTCAGCTTCGTTCGGAAAATCGTCGAAACGCCCGACGAGGAAATCTGCGCTATGAAGGAAAGAGAATTCGCTTTCCTGCAAGAGCGCTATAACCCAAACGTCGCTTGCGACGCTATTCTGCGTCATTTTAGCTAGTTAGAACCAACTACCTTGAAATAATCACCAATACCCGAGAACGTCGTAAGAATGCCTATACGTCGCCAGAGAGTTTAAAAATTCCTTATCGGTTGACGCGTCGTAACTGTAGGAACAGTCCTTCCACGCGCATATCGACGCTCAGAACTACCGAGCGGAATCGATCCAAACTTTCTACCGCCGTCTCTTATAATATCCTCGCGCAATCGCTAGCGTTGAATACATGGGCCTATGACTCGAACGCTCCTCGTCCGCCTCAAAGGCGTAAAACCGCGTATTGAATAGAAAACCTAAAGCGATGGCTATCTCACAAGTTGTCGAGAACGGACGCTCCGAGAATTGCGAGGTTTTTTGACGAAAAGGTCTTGCAGGTCGTCGGGCGACTAGTTATACTGAGCGCTGGATCGTTCGTTGCTCGTAGAGGGCTGTGGTCGGTTGAACACCGTTAGCATATCAAACGGTTCGTTTTTATGTACTTCCAGACTTAACTGGACACGTTGGCGGAATTTGAGAAAGAACGCAAAATGAGCAAGACTCTCCAACCTTTGAAGTCCGATTATTATGCCCCCGATCTATTGAAAGAGCTCCAGGAGACCCAACTTGAAATGCTTCGTGAATTTGACCGGGTTTGTCGAAAACACGACGTTCATTACTTCCTCATTTGGGGTTCCCTGCTGGGCGCGTTGCGCCATCGCGGTTTTATCCCCTGGGACGACGATATCGACGTTGGTATAATGCGGGACGATTATGAAAAATTGCGCGCCCTACCGCAAGAAGAATGGAGTCCAGGATTTCGTCTTGACGATCCCAAGGACGACGTGCCGCAACATCTACAACTTATCTCTAAATTTGTCAAACTCGGAACGGTGTATGAAACGCAGTTCCGCGCTACCCATATGCGCGCAAAAAATAATCCTAGCAACCTCAAACCCCCTATTTGGATTGACGTAGTCGTACACGATCGCGTGAAAAGTCCTGAAGTATGCCGTCGAAAGTACCGCCCAATCTCTCTTCTTTTCAAACTATACCACCGTGCAAAATTTCAATTTATTCCACAAAGAAAGGATCCGCCAAGTGTATTTCTCTTAAGCGTCGTAAACTTTTGCCTTTTCTACCTGCTCAATATTGTTAGAAAACCCGAAGTTAAGATTGCCCAGAAAATAGAAGACGTCTGCCGTTCTTCCCCGGGGGGTTATATAGCGAACTTTTACGTCAGTCGCGTCCGTAATATGTCGCCTACGCGTGAAGAGGATTTCTTTCCATTACGAGAGGTTCAATTTGAAGACCTCAACGTATGGATCCCTAAAAACGCGGAGCAGCTTTTGACGGATATCTATGGTGATTACATGAAATTGCCTCCGATTGAAAAACGCGTTGGACACTGCGCTTATCGACTCGATTTTGGAGACGGATTGGGCGATCGTTTTCACCCAAGCGCATGATACGATTTGAAACGACGGCAAGGCGGCGCTCGATACGCCGAGGGTTTTGAATCCAATAATACCGATCTGGTTCAAAACGACAAAACGTCGTGTTTTCAACGCTACGGACGTTTGACCACGTTTCCACGAAGAAAGGAATCATTTTCGGTCTCTTTGACGCAACGATCAGTGTCAAGACTCTTTGTATTCACGGACGATTCCTCGTCAAACCGCCCAATTATGAATC
>CADCOO010000346.1 GCA_902803085.1 uncultured Planctomycetota bacterium | reverse complement strand
GCGATTTACGAGCAGGCGCCGCGCGAGGTCTATCAGCGCGAGCTCAACGTGGCGCTCGCGGGCAGCTGTACGACGACCTTTCTGCGTCCGTTTTTACTCTCGGCTGGTCTTGCGCGCGAGATGAAGTTGAATATCTACGAGGCGGATTTCGGCGCGTACGCGCAGGAGATCTTGAATCCGGAGAGCGGGCTCTATAAGCACAATCCGGACGCGATTCTTCTTCTACTGGAGTCGCACGATTTCAATTGCGGGTTGCGCGCGCCGCAGAGCAAGGTCGACGACTACGTTGCGAAGATTAAGAATTTGCGCGAGCTTGCGCTGAGTCGTTCTTCGGCGTGTCTGATTCATACGGGATTGGAGATTCCCGCGTTCGGACCGTGGGGCGGCTTGGAGTATACGGAGTCGGACGGGCGCGCGCGCCGGATAACGGAAATTAATTTGCGACTGTCGGAAGATTTGCCGAGCGGGGTCGCGTTCCTCCTGCCGAGCCAACTTGCGGAGCTGCACGACGGGGAATGGACGCGCAGTCGCGACTGGTACGTTGCGAAGCAGTACCCGGCGCCGCAGGCGACGCCGGCGTTAGCGACGGCGTTTGCGTCGAATCTCGCCGCCTTTTTCGGCCTGAGCAAACGCGTTCTTATAATGGATTTGGACAATACGGCGTGGGGCGGGGTCGTCGGGGAAGACGGACCCTTTGGTCTGCGCGTCGGTCCGTCCTTTTCGGACGGGGAGTCCTTTACGGCGTTCCAGCAGTACGCGAAAGGACTGCAGCTGAAGGGCGTGCTATTGGCGGTCTGCTCGAAGAACAACGAGTCGGACGCGCTGCAGGCGTTTAGTCGGCGCAACGACATGATTCTGAAGCGCGAGGATTTCGTCGCGTTTCGCGCGAACTGGCAGGATAAGGCGACGAATATCCGTTCGATAGCGCGCGAGCTTTCGTTGGGTCTGGACACGTTCGTCTTTGTGGACGACAATCCCGCGGAGCGCGCGCTCATACGCAAGGAGCTGCCGGAGGTCGTCACGCTGGAGTTCGACAATCAGCATTGGAAGATTGTGCCGACGCTGCGCCGTTCGATGTACTTCGAGACGACCGCGATTACGAAAGAGGATCGCGAGCGGCATGAGAGCTATCGTTCGCGCGCTAAAATACGCGAGGCGTCGACGTCCGCGACGAATCTCAAGGAGTATCTGGCGAGTCTCGATATGTCGGCGACGATCGAGGAGGTTTCGGAGGAGAACGTTACTCGGGTCGCGCAGTTAATTAATAAGACGAACCAGTTCAATTTCACGACCCGCCGATTCTCGATCGACGAGGCGCGGCGGCGCGCGGCGGATCCGAACTGGTACTGTCGCGCGTTTTCGCTGCAGGACGCGCACGCTATGCACGGACTGGTCGGCGTGCTCATGGCGCGCAAGGATTCGAGCGAGGAGTGGACGATCGACGCGTTCGTTATGAGCTGTCGCGTAATAGGGCGCGGACTGGAAGACGTCATGCTGGCGGACGTTCAGCGCGCGGCGCGCGAGTCGGGCGTTGGGCGCCTGAGAGGGCTTTATATTCCGACGGCGAAGAACGCGCCGGTTAAGGATTTCTACAGCGCGCGCGGATTTACGGCGGGGGACGCGGAGGGCGAGTGGCTTTTCGACGTCGCGAGTCAAGAGGCGACGCATTGCGACGAGATTCGCGTTTTGGACAGGTAGCGGGGCGAGAGATGCGGATAGATCATATAGGGTACGCGGTCGAGGACGCGGAGGCTGGCATAAAGGCGCTTACGGCGCTGGGCTTTGTTTTCGACGCGCCGATTGAAGACGAGGCGCGCAAGGTGAAGTTGGCGTTTGGAACGTTGGACGGGTATCGGGTCGAGTTAGTCGCGCCGACGGCTGAGGATTCGCCGGTATCGCGACTGCTGAAGACGGTTGGTCCGACGCCGTATCATTTATGCTATGCGAGCGCGGACCTAGACGCGGAGATAGAGCGCCTGCGTCGTTGCGGCGCGCGAACGCTGATACCGCCGGCGCCGGCGGTTGCGTTTGGCGGGCGTCGGGTCGTCTTTATGTATTCGTTAGCGATCGGAACGTTTGAGATCGTGGAGACGTCGGAAGTTGCGGACTAGCGGGTTTTACCGCGGGGTCGGGCGTGAAATAAGAGAGAGAAGTCGCCGAGCGAACGAGAGTCGTAAGGCGGCGTTTTAATAGACGAGATTGGAAGAACGATATGACAGAGCAGAAGAAGGAAGCGCCGATTATCATCGACGGGGTCGGCAATAACGACTTTAATCGCGGCGACCAGGCGATACGCGTTACCGTTACGAAGATACTCGACGAGGTTCTCCCGCAATTTCCAAGACTCTATTCAAGTTTCTATAAGCGCGAAGACGTCGAGTTCGACGGACCGCTGCCGGACCCGAAGGCGATACGTCCGTCGGTATATGAGATTTTGCGCAAGAACCAATGGGCGTGGTGCGCGCTCGCGTCGCTAACGCGGCCGCTGAACTATTATCCGAACCGCAAGATTAGGCGGTATATGAAGGACGCGACGGCGTACGTGCTGACGGCGGGCGATATCTTGGTTATGGACTATACGAATATGGGACTGCGCATTAATTCGGCGCCGTGCTATTGGGCGACGCGGGAGGGGGTTCCGAATATCGTGTGGGGCGCGAGCATTGGTCCGTTTCCGAGCGGGACGGCGCTGGAGCGCAGAATGGCGAAGTTATTTGGTTCGATGGATCTTGTCATGGTGCGGGAGCGCCAGACGGTCGCGTATTTGCAATCGTTGGGAGTGACGTCGAACGTTCGGCAGGTAGCGGACTCGGCGTTTACTTTGCCGACGGTTCCGCTGAAGGTTCAAGGTCGGGACAAGATCCAGCCGGGGGATCGTTATATCCCGAAGGACCTGGACGACGCGCTAACGGCGGGCGCGATTGGACTTGATCTTTCGCCGTATCGCACGCAGATAACGGACGTGCGGAACGAGACGTGGTTCCGGCAGACGCTGGAGGCGTTAACGAACGTAATACGGCGCTTCGACCGACCGATCGTACTGATTCCGCACGTGCACATGCCGGACTGGATCTTTAGGGGCAACGACGATTTTCTATTCCAGCGCGCGTTAGTGGACGCGTTGCCGCCGGAATTGCGCGAGCGGGTGATACGGTACGATAGTCGGACGCACACGTGCATGGAGATTAAGTGGGTAATTTCGCGTTTATTAGCGTTAGCGAGTCAGCGCACGCACGCGTGCATTGCGGCGTATTCGTCGTGCGTGCCGGCGTTTGCGATTTCCTACAGTCGGAAGTCGATTGGGATCTACGAGGATCTCTTTGGCGAGGGGGATCGAACGTGGATTGATTCGTTCAAGAGCATATCGGGCGACCG
>CADCOO010000345.1 GCA_902803085.1 uncultured Planctomycetota bacterium | reverse complement strand
TATACGATTACGCGAGCGAACGTCGTTTGGATTCGACTTATAAGCGCGCCATAATTCAAGGAGCGTTGGATCCATTTCCGCCGCTATTACTGTCGCCTGGTCTTCCATGCTCAAATCCCTAATTGCATAAAGTACGCGTGACGTTGATTCCTCTCAATGTCGACGCACGCTCGTGTCGAGACGGCGCCTCCATGACCCTAGTACGTCGCAAGGACGCGCTACTGTAACATTTTTTTTCAATCAAGGAAAGACGTTTTTTTCATTTCCACATTGAACAATGGTTATAACCGGAATATTCCACACGTCACGAACCCCAACTTCTGAGGACGCGCCGCCGCACCACGCAAGGTGCAACGCTATGAACGCCATCGCGTGCGTCGGTAGTTATCGGGAAAGCTGAATCGGATTATTGAAAAAGAGCTCGTTTATCGGAAATATTTTCACCTTTGAACGACTAAAAAATGAGTTGTAGCAAAACTGACCGATAGACGTGTTCTCACGGATAGGCGATTTGGTAAAAGAAGACGATTAAAAAACTCTCAAAATCGCCAGAGACCGTTTCATTAAAACAGCGACGCGATATAATGAGGTCGTCGTCCACGAAACTCCTAACGGAATGACTCAGACGCCTTACGAGAGACCAAAATGACTACTGATTGCGCAACCGTTCGTGATTCGCGAATTGAACTACGTCGCTACGCGCTTGGCGAAGAAATCGCTAACGCTATTACGCATGGCGTCGGCGCATGTCTATCGATCGCCGCGCTCGTTATACTGGTTGTTCGCGCCGCGCGCTACGCGCCGCCGGGCGCGACTGGAGGTTACGTTGTGGGCTACGCTATCTTCGGTAGCGCTGCCATTCTGCTCTACTTGACCTCGACGCTCTATCATTCCCTTCCGCACTCGCGCGCTAAACAAGTCTTCTCTTCGCTGGATCATTCTGCCATCTTCCTTTTGATAGCCGGCACGTATACGGCGTATGCGCTCGGACCATTGCGCGGAGGTCTTGGCTGGTGGGTTTTCGGGACAATTTGGGCGCTAGCGACAGTGGGAATCGTTGCGTACAGCGTCTATGGTAGCGCTGCGCGAAAATTCACTTTCTTCCTTTACCTTGTCATGGGGTGGTACGGCATTCTTGTCGCCGATCGTCTTTATGAGTCGACGACTGCTATTTCATGGCGGTTTCTTCTTCTTGGAGGCGTCCTTTATACTATAGGATGCGTCTTCTTCGTCATGAAAAATGTTCGCTGGATGCACTCTATCTGGCATTTGTTCGTCCTTGCCGGAACAATCATGCATTTTTTCTCGCTTTTGTGGGCAATTTGACAGGCGCGCACCCAGAGGGTGACGAGCCATTCCTAATGAAAAGCGCCCTGTTTTCATGAAAAGAGGAAAAAGAAGAAGTTTTCCTATTGTTAATCTGGAAAACTCTGGTAGAATTACCGCGATTATGCTGTCGCTTCGGTTCAAACCGGAGGCGGCGGCGACGTAGTAGATACGAAAAGCGTCTATCGGTTTGACGCGACTACGAAAGAACTAGCAACTTTTTAACGAGACAAGGGGCTACTCATGCCTAAAGTTAAAACTCACAAGGGAGTTGCCAAGCGTTTTCGCGTTACCGCTAACGGAAAATTAAAGCACCGTCACAGCGGTACGAGCCACTTGGCTTGGCGCATGACAAGCAAGCGCGTCCGTAACCTTCGCGGTACGGATCCCGTTGCAACATGCGAACAAAAGAGATTGATCAAAGCGCTCGGAAAGGGCGGCCTCTGATCCCAACGCGGTCGCTACGGCCTCCGCATGGCGTCGAACGCTCCATTATTCGCGAAATGTTGAGCGTCGATTTTTGAGAATGGGTAAGCAACGCCGGTTCGCTCCATAAGCGATCGGGACCTTATTTTCGCCAATATCGCTAACTCGCGCGAAACCGACTGACAAGTCGACGACGTTGGCGATAGCAGTTAGATGTTAAGGAATACAAAATGAGAGTTACAAAAGGCGCGGCTCGTCGGCGAGCTAAGAAACGACTCTTCAAACGCGCTAAGGGTTTTCGCGGCGGTCGTGGCAAACTGTTGCGTTCCGTAAAGGAAACAGTCCTTCGTGCCGACGTTTTCGCGACTCGCGACCGTCGCGCGCGGAAACGAGACTTCCGCAAGTTGTGGATTATCCGTATTAACGCGGCCGTCCGTATGCGAGGATTGCGTTACAGCCAGTTTATCAGTGGTCTAAAGAAGGCGAACGTTCTGCTCGACCGTAAAATGCTCGCCGATCTTGCCGTCGTTGACCCGGGCGCTTTCGACAAGGTTGTCGAACTCGCGAAGGCGGCGCTCTAAAATTCCGATCTCGCAGGCTTTCAGCCTTATCGCGTATTAAACGCTGTGGGACGCGCAGAGGAAGACCTTCTGCGCGTCCCTTTTTTGTGCAAAGGATAAAATGATCTTTCTTGCCGTCAACTAGGTTTTATTTGTTTGACTCTGCAGACGAAGTTTGATAGAATAAATACAGTCGTGCGGACCGAAGGTTTGTTTCAAGGTCTTATTAGGAAATAGGCGGTAATGATCGATCAAATAAAAACTGTTGCCGATTTACTCGCGGAGTACGTTTTATATCTGGCGTTCCCTGCAATCTTTGCGCCGTTCCTAGTCGTCGCGCTCGTTTTAAAGACCTATCCGACGGTGCGAGCGGTATTATTTTTCACAGTTCCGTCGCTCGCCGCCGTAGTAAACTTTATTGCGCAAGGTCCTGTCGTTATCGCCTCGGTCGCTATCGTCGCCGACGTCGTGGTCCTCTGCATTATGGGCGTCGATTTAATTTCAGTTGTCAAGGTTGGTAAAAAAATTGCCGTCGAACGAAAAGCTGAATCAATTACGTCGCTAGGTCAACCTCAGGACGTCCAGATTATTCTCACTAATAACGACGATAAACCTGTTCACGTCGAGTTTGTCGACGATTCGACTCCATTCTCGATCGTTGTTCCACCCCGCGCGACTGACGATCTGCTGGAGGAAGAGAAAGAGGACTACGGCGCTCATGCTAAATCCACGGCTTTTTTCGATCGTCGCGATCTTCCGCCTCAATCTCAGGAAACGGTAAACTACCGGATTCTATGGACGCAACGCGGCGTCTTTTCGCTTGAATTTGTTGCTTTGCGTCTGGTTAGTCACGGAAGGCTCTGGGCAAAATATCAAAAAAAGCCGACTCTAACAGTCTTTCAAGTCTTTCCGAATTTCTGTCAGCTAACGCAACTCGGTCTCTTCGCGCGGAAGAGTCGCCTTTCGATTTTGGGCGTGCGGCGAGCCCGACGCATTGGTCAGGACGCCGAATTTGAAAGGTTGCGAGATTATACGCTCGACGATCAGTATAAATTTCTCGACTGGAAAGCGACGGCGAGACTCAACAAGCTTATTGTTCGCGATTTTCAAACGACGCGAAATCAGAGAATCATCCTCGCTCTCGACGCGGGCAGAATGACGATGAATCTCTCACGAGGAATCACTCTATTCGACTTCGCGCTTAATTCAGCGCTCGCGCTCGCCTACATTGCGCTCAAACAGGGGGACGAGGTCGGTTTCCTGGTTTTCTCCAATGAAGTTAAGCGCTACGTGCCCCCTTGCGGAGGCGTTTCGCACATGAATTCGCTAATTCGTTCCGTCTTCGACGTCTTTCCCGAGCGCGTGGAATCGCGTTACGATAGAGCGTTCTCATACCTCAAAACTCATTCGCAGAAGCGCGCGCTCGTCGTGCTTGCCACAAACGTGCTCGACGAGCGCAACGCTACGCAAATTGAAGCGTGCATGACGAACCTTTTAGGCTCGCATCTTCCGTTGGGCCTGTTTTTACGCGAACACTCTCTGTTCGACGCCGTTGACCAGTACGACGAATTAGAGAGGATAATTCGCTCCTCTTCGAAAGAGGAAACCTCGCCAAAAGATCGGCGAATTGCCAACCGTCTATCCCTCGTAGCCGAACAGTACCGCGCGCGCGACCCGGCGGACGAAATAGAAGCGATGCTGTGGAATAGCGACGTTGAAGAGAAACCGGCGCCAGAGGATCTCTTCTTTCGTGCAGGAGCGGCTTCTGAGATACTTAACTGGCGTCGCAAAACGCTTGCGAACTTGGAAGCTAAAGGCGTCCTAGCTCTCGACGTTTTCCCGGAAGACGCAACTGCGCCGCTCATTAACAAGTACCTTGAAATTAAAGCGCGACGTATGCTCTGACAAGCAACCTAGAATACCCAATACACTAACCCGTTACCGTTCTGGAATTACTAACCACATATTAGGAGCGAGATATGAAACGCATCCTCGTGGCGTTAATCGCCGTGTCGGCTTTCGTTATTTCTTGTGTCGCGCAAGCGAATGATCAAAAGCAGAAGGGCGCAGACCTCTTCTGTACGCAAAATTTAATGATCGAAGCGCTCGAGAATCCAGTTGGAATAGAATCAACTACCCCGCGAATGAGCTGGAAAACAGAGTTCAACTCCGTCCCTAACGAAAGCGCAATTTATAATAAACGACAATCAGCTTACCAAATCCTCGTCGCTTCATCGTTGGAAAAACTCGAAGCGAACGACGGCGATCTTTGGGATTCTGGAAAAGTTCAGTCAGAAGACTCGTTATTCGTCGACTACGCCGGAAAACCTCTCCAGACCCTCAAGAAATACTTCTGGAAAGTCCGCGTCTGGGACGAAAACGACCAGCCGCTTGATTGGTCAAGACCGGCTTTTTGGGTTCAAGGAGTCGTCGCGCCAAACGACTGGAAGGGAGAATGGATCGCTCAACCCGAGTCCGTTCGTCCAAACGTCGATCTGGACGGCGCGAACTGGATCGCCGCGCAAAAAGAGCAAGAAACGAATTCAGGTTTCGCTACTGAGTACTTTAGAAAAGAGTTCACCCTCGACCGTCCCCAGTCGGACTTTGACGAGCAGAATCTTTCTGCCATCCTGTATTTCGCCGCAAATCAGAAATTCAATATTTTCGTTAACGGTCGCAGGGTTGGCTACTCGATCGGCATGGTCTTCAACGCAGACATTTTGCGCTCTATCGACGTTTCGGAATATCTTGCGCCCGGTAAGAATGTCGTCGCGTTTAGCGTCTCCAACGATACCAAGAATTCCAATGATACCAAAGCCAACAACGGCGAACTTCGTCCGACCGCCCTTGTCGCGAAACTTTTCGTGCGCGCTCTAGATAAGTCTAACGCGCCAGACAACCTTCAGAAGCCGAATCGCTTTGGCGCTCCTGCCGATCTAATTTGCGCCGTTGCCACCGATCCAACTTGGAAGGCGACGTTAGAAGAAAAAGAAGGTTGGAATGGTCTCGAGTTCGACGATTCCAACTGGGCTAGCGCGAAGTACGCCGCGTTCGTTAAAGAAAACGGCAAATCGGGTCTGGACGACGGACCGTGGGGAAAGTTGCGTCGTCGTACAGAAACAGTTTCGCCCGCTTTTCAAAAGAGTTTTACCCTCAAGAAAAAGGTCAAAGACGCGCGCCTAGCCGTCTGCGCGCCTGGTCTTTTCGAGTTCTATCTCGACGACCAAAGGATTGGCGACCAGCTTTTAACGCCGTCCTTTACGCGTTACGACAAACGAATTCTCTACAACGTCTTTGATCTCGCTCCCTATCTACAAGATTCGACCAAAGAGCATGAATTACAGTTTCTCCTTGGGCATTCATGGTACGACGTCCGCTCCATTGTTACGTGGAATTTCGACGCTGCGCCATGGCGCGACTTTCCAAAGATGCGCGCTATGCTCGATATTACCTACGACGATGGAACGCAAGAAACGATCGTCACCGACGATTCTTGGTCTTATTCCACGAGTCCCGTTCTTTTTGACTGCGTACGACAAGGCGAAATCATAAACGGCGCATGGAAACGCGAGATATTAGGCAACGCCGTCGTCGTCGACGCGCCGATTGGAAATCCAAAGCTTGTCGCGCAGAAGAATCCAACCACGGTCGTTACCGACCAGTACGTCGCGAAAAGCGTTAAAGAGGTGCGCCCGAACGTCTACGTCGTCGACATGGGTCGAAATTCCGCCGGGTGGGCGCGCGTTAAGATTCACGGCCAAAAGCCGGGGGACGTGATCCGATTCAAGTATTCCGAGCGCGTTCTTGAATCAGGCGAAATCGAACGGCACGATATTGAAATGCACTTCATGGAAGGAACGCCTTATTACGTCGCCGGCATGAAAGGGGAATTCCAAACGGACTTCTATTTCTGTAACGGAAACGACGAGGAGTATTTCGAACCTCGATTCACCTACAATGGGTACCAGTATATCGAGGTTACCGGTCTTCGAAACGCCCCCTCGCCGGAGGATTTCGTTGGTCAGCGCGTCAATACGAATTTCAAAACTATCGGCGACTTCGCCTCGTCGAGTTATTTGCTAAACGCCCTCCAGAGTGCGATGCACGAATCGTATCTGAACAATTTCGTCGCGGGCTATCCGACCGACTGTCCGCATCGTGAAAAGAATGGTTGGACAGGCGACGCGCAACTCGCATGCGAGCTCGCTCAATATAACTTTGAAAACACGGCGGCGTATGAAAAGTGGGTGGACGACCTCGTCGACGAACAACGTGAAGACGGCAATCTGCCCGGCATAGTTCCCACTGGAGATTGGGGTTATCCTTGGGGCAACGGGCCGGCTTGGGACTCTTCGCTCGTCTTGATCCCATGGTATCTTTACGTCTATCGCGGCGATAAAAAGATTCTTGAAGACGCCTATGACGCCATGAAGAAATATGTCGACTACATGACGTCGCGCGAGCGTGAAAACGGGATCGTCTATCACGGATTGGGCGACTGGGTTTCTCCTAAGACCAACACGCCGACTGAAGTTACCGTTTCCGGCTATTACTATGTCGACGCCAAGATCGTAGCGCAGACGGCGAAATTACTCGGAAAGTCCGAAGACTTTGCAAAGTATTCGACGCTTGCCGAAAGAATACGTAAATCGTACAACGCCGCGCTGTATAAAGGCGACGGAGTCTACTCGATAGCCAGTCAAACCTCACAAAGTTGCCCCATTCATCAAGGCTTTACCAAAACGCTTCCGGAAAAGGATCAACAAGAAGTCTTCAATCGTCTCGTTGAAAGCGTCGAGAAGACAAACGGTCATTTCGACTGCGGTATTTTCGGAGTCAAGTATATTCTCCGAACTCTCTCTGAGAATGGCAGAACCGATCTAGCGCTCCAGCTTATGCTCCAGAAAACCAAACCGGCTATGTCCGATTGGATTGAGCGCGGCGCGGGGACGCTCTGGGAAGACTGGGGCGAGGGGTCGTCTCGCAACCATATCATGTTCGGCGATTTCAGCGCGTGGTTCTATCAGTCGTTAGCTGGTATTAAACTAGCCGACGCGCCGGACGTTGTCGTCGCCGAAGCGGAACCTTCGGCGCTCGCCTTCAAACGCTTCGTTATTGAACCGAAATCTCGTCGCACAGAAACGACGACTCCAGACGGCAATTCGTTAACGAGCGCGCAGGCGCGTGTGAACTCGCCTTACGGACAAATCAATTCAAGCTGGAACTTCAATAAAGAAACCGGGGAAACAACCTATTCTATTCGCGTTCCCTTCAATACGACGGCAAGCGTCGTCTTACCGATTGAAGAAGGACAGAAATGCATTGTCGGCGATGGAGCTAAATTCGTTTCAGAACCGCTCGTCCAAAACGGCGCGGTCGCTTTTGAGATTGGTTCCGGCTATTACACATTCGTCGTCAAATGAGGCCGCCTATTCCGCGTTGCGACGCCATTCCACTGCGTCGCAACGTGCTTGGGTTCTTTTTTCACCTTTTAGACAAGCATTGGATACAACATGTCGCATCTACACGCGATCGACTACGCCGTCCTTGTGGTTTTCTTCCTGATAACGCTTTTTATCGGGTGGCGAACCATGCGCAAAGCGGGACAGAGTTCGTCAGAGTTTTTCCTTTCCGGTCGTTCGACGCCATGGTGGCTTTTAGGGTTTTCTCTGGTGGCAACGACGTTTTCTGCCGACACGCCAAACTTGGTTACCGATATAGTCCGTCAAAACGGGGTAGCGGGCAACTGGGTGTGGTGGGCCTTCCTGCCAACAGGTTTGACAACGGTTTTTATTTACGCGAAATTATGGCGGAAATTGGGCGTCACTACGGATATCGAGTTTTACGAAACGCGATACAGCGGGAAATCCGGCGCTTTTGTACGCGGTTTCAGGACCCTTTATCTTGGATTGCTTGTGAACACGTTGATTATGGCGTCCGTTACGCTAGCTATCATTAAGATCTTTGGAGTCATGCTAGGATTGTCGCAATTTGCGACCATCCTTATTGCGGGGTCGGTTACCGTAATTTTTACGACAGTAGGGGGTTTTTCCGCCGTTCTCTGGGCGGACTTTGTGCTCTTCCTAGTCGCCATGGCGGGCAGTATTGCGGCGGCAATCGTTGCCGTTCGCTTACCAGAAGTCGGCGGGCTTTCAAGCTTGCTCTCTACTCCTGAAGTCGCGTCCAAGTTGTCATTCTTGCCAGACTTTAGCGATAAATCCGCCGTTATTACGCTTCTTGTCGTACCGCTTGCCGTCCAATGGTGGAGCGCATGGTACCCCGGAGCAGAACCAGGCGGCGGAAGCTATACGGCGCAACGTATGCTGGCGGCCAAATCTCCTGCGCATGCGGTAGGAGCGACGTTGTTCTTTAACGTATGCCATTATGCAGTCCGCCCCTGGCCATGGATCCTTGTTGCGCTCGCGTCGATAATAGTCTTTCCAAACCTCGAATCCCTACAAGGCACTTTTCCGAACATCCCCGCCGACAAAATCGGACATGATATGGCATATCCCGCCATGATGACAAAATTGCCGGCGGGAATCTTCGGAATCGTCGTTGCTTCGTTGTTCGCCGCATATATGTCGACAATAGCAACTCACCTCAATTTAGGCTCGTCCTATATGGTGAACGACTTCTACAAACGATTCGTCAATAAGGACGCGTCAGAAAAGCAACAGGTTTCTCTGGGAAGACTCTGGACTGTGGTTCTCATGGTTATTGCGTGCGTCATGGCGCTCTTCCTTGAGAATGCGCTTGGCGCTTTCCAAATTCTTCTCTCAATCGGCGCCGGCACAGGGCTTCTCTTCTTACTACGATGGTTCTGGTGGCGAATCAACGCGTACAGCGAAATAGCAGCTATGTGTTTCGCGTTTCCAATCGCTTGCTACTTCCAGTTGTGGCACAAGAATCTCTGTCTTCACTACATGTCGGCCGACGCGTTTGACGCTTCGTGGTTGAGTAATCCCAGCATCCAGCTTGTCGTTAGCGTCGCCATTACTACGGTCGGATGGCTCCTTGTTACATATCTGACGCCGCCGGACGATAAAGAAACGTTACGCGCCTTTGTGCGTCGAACGCGCGCGGGAGGTCCCGGGTGGAAGAAGGTCTACGACGACGCGGCTACGGACGGCGTTGAGTTGGAAGGAGCCAACGACGTATGGCCGGTACCGTACGGCGTTCTGTGTAGCGTTGTCGGATGCGTTGCAATTTATGCCGCGCTCTTCGGAGTCGGCGCGCTTCTCTACGGCGAGAGCGCCTTCGGTCTCTTACTAATTGCGGGCGCCGTAGTCGCTTCGATTATTCTTTTCGCCGCATGGCGTAAAATGGAGAAGCTTTCGCCGGACGACGCAATTTAATCCAATCGTCATTCGTTATACGTCTTCCACTGGACTGGCGTCGTCAATACGCTTGACGACGCCAGTCTCCAAAACTTGATACGAGGACTTTTTGTTATGTTACGCATCGTTTTTTCCAAAGTAAAAATATCAAACGTTTGTTTAACCGCGCTCGTTGCTACTGCGTGCGCCGTCGGTTCGCTCTACGCCGCCGATGAAATCGCGCCGCCCAACTACGACGAGTCAAAAGTGCCTGAATTCACATTGCCAGATCCGCTTGTTGCGCCTGATGGAAGCAAAATTGAAACGCCTGATCAATGGCGGCAAGTTGCTCGTCCACATATCCTCGGACTCTTCAAAAGCGAAATGTTCGGACAGTTTCCGGAAGCCGACCTTTCCAAAATAAAGTTTGAGGAAATCAAGACGCAAAAAGACGCGCTTCAAGGAAAGGCTACCCGTAAGGAAATCCGTATCTACTTCAACTATCCGGAGAAAACGCCCAAAGCAGATCTAATGATTCTCATCCCCAATAAGGTTGAGAAGCCGGTTCCAGCGTTCCTCATGCCAAATTTCCAGGGCAACCACACGACGACCGAAGATCCGGACGTCACCGCTGTTGACGCGCCGTTCCGAACCAGAAACGCAAAGGAAAAACCGGAGGACGTGCGCGGCGTCGCTAAGAAGCGATGGGCGTTCGAAAAAATCATTGATCGAGGATACGCCGTCGCCACCGTATACTACGAGGAAATTGAACCCGACCAAAGCGTCGGTTTTAAATACGGCGTTCATCCCCTCTTCTCTAATTTCGACCTGGCAAAAGACGACTATCCCGCTACGATCGGAGCTTGGGCGTGGGGACTCTCGCGAGCGTTAGATTGTCTCGAGACGGTTCCTGAGATTGACGCGTCCAAAGTTATTGTCGCCGGACATTCGCGATTGGGTAAAACTGCGCTTTGGTGCGGCGCAAACGACGAACGATTCGCCGCCGTTATCTCAAACAACTCTGGCTGTGGAGGCGCGGCGCTCTCGCGTCGTGAGTTTGGCGAACGCGTCGACCGTATCAACGCTTCCTTCCCACACTGGTTCACGAAAAAATTCCATACGTATGGAGCGCGGGTAAACGAGCTGCCAATAGACGAACACGAACTCATCGCGTTGATCGCGCCGCGTCCGGTCTATGTCGCAAGCGCAAATGAAGACCAATGGGCGGATCCCAAGGGCGAATTCCTTTCCTGCTACTATGCGGATCCGGTCTATAAATTGCTTGGAACGCCCGGATTTGGCGGCGTCGATACGCTTCCGGATCTGAATAAGTCCGTTGGCGCAACGATCCGCTATCACAAGCGAACGGGAGTACACGACGTTACCGATTTCGATTGGGAAATGTACCTCGATTTTGCGGACGCCGTCTTCGGGCGTTAATTGTCAGATCATTGCTAAATTAGTTTCAACGTTATAAATTTGCGCGCGTCGCGACCACGATGAACGGTTCGCTTCGCGCGCAATCGTCAGAGAAAAGAGAGGAATGCCTCCTAGTATGGAAAAAAGTATTCGAGAAAAAAGGACGTCCTTTTTCGTCAGCGTTTTCATTATCGCGATGCTAGCGCGAGGCGCCGTACTCTTTCTTTCTCTGGACTCATTCAACGACGATCCCGACGCATATCGATCGCTTGCTGAAAACATGTACGCGTATGGCGTCTTCGGTGAAAAAGACGTTGCGACCGCCTTTCGCCCTCCGCTCTATCCAGCGACATTAACGGCGCTCGTTCCGCTTCGCACGCCGACCGAGCGTCCAACAAAGCTTAACAGCGTCTGCCAAAACGCCAATCGGTCGCGCTCGTCCAATTTAAAAACGATTACAACCTTCTTCAATCAAAAGCTCGCGCTCTCGCGCAACGCGTCGATTGCATTATGGCACTGGATTCTCGGCGTCGCAACGGTGGCGCTTGCCTACGCCCTGGCGTTGAAGCTTGACCTTTCGCGCCCGCTCGCGGCTTTTGCCGCATTACTCGTGGCAATCGATCCAATTCTGCTCCAACAATCGCGTCTTATCATGACGGAGACGCTTGCTGCGTTCTTCGCCGTCTCACTCTTACTTTCAACAATCGCCGTCGTTCAACGTCGTCAGAAAAAGGCGGCGTTCATTACTTATTTCCTTTTGGGAACGCTTTACGGTCTATCGACTCTGTGTCGTCCAACCTTCTTTCTTTTTCTCGCCTTAACGCTCCTTAATCTCATCCTTATAGAAAGTCGTTCATTCCAAACCTCGCGCCAACCGTCAGACGTAGGAGGCCAAGTCCCAGACGCTCGCAACCTCTCGCCAACGTCATGTTGCGTACGAATACTATGCTTCATCCTAGGTTGCGCCTGTTGCGTCGCACCCTGGAGCGCAAGAAACTATCGAGTATTCGGGAAGCCGATTTTAACTACTACCCATGGCGGTTATACGTTGCTCCTTGCCAATAATCCTGAAATATACCAACATTACGCGACCGCATCCTCGCCATGGGTCCTTTGGAATCCTGACGAGTTCTTCAAACGCAATAAGAGGGACTATGAAGAAGCGATCGCCAAGGCAAATATTGATTCGCCTGAAAAAAAGGAACTCTTTCAAGACAAATGGTCGCGTCAAACTGCGCTCAGCACGATTAAGGGAAGCCCCTCGATCTTCGCTTATTCATGTTTCATTCGATTCGGAGAATTGTGGCGTTTTCTACCTAATGACGTCGATTCCAAATCGCTAAATTCCGCAAGGGGTCAAGCTATCCGGGCGCTGGGAACGACGATTGACCGTTCGCTCCTGAAAAATGGCGCGCGATATACAATCGCCGCTTTTTATTTGATAGAGTTCATCGTCGCCTTCATTGGATGTATGAAACTCTATCGAATGCGTCGATTCGACGCTAACCGACTTCCGTTAATCTCGTCCCCATTCGTCTGGGGATTTCTGCTAATTCTCTCCGTTCAAATTCCCCACCTCCTCTACTGGACCAATATGAGAATGCGCGCTCCCCTTGAAATCTTCCTGCCAATCTTGGTTGCCGTCGCGTTTATTTCTAATCGCGCTATCCCTAAAGCACAAAACAACTGCAATCAATAGAATTGTTAAAAATCCTTTCTTTGTCAATACTAACCGGAACTAATCAGAATAAGTAAAACTTCAACGGGAAGCGCTTGAAAGAAAACTAGAATTGAAGTAAAATAGGAGGGATAGATAGACTACTCGGGACTCTTGGGTTCCGACGTTGGGTTTTGTAGATAGATGGTTGCGGTAAACAAAGGTTAATAAACGCCGCTCTTAGATTCGAGATTTAGCAATGCGACGCATAACGACCCTTATTGTTGTTGCGCTGACGCTCCTGTGTTCGCGCGCCTTGGTCTCAGGGCAAGAGATCATTTTTGAGGATCGGTTTGAAGGAGCTTTGAAACCGGGCTGGGTTTGGCAACGCGAGAACGTTGCGTGCTGGCGATTTGTCAACAATGCGTTAGAGATCCTAACGGAGCCGCTCTTTTCCGGAGAGGCTCGCAACGCGCTTATGCGACCGTTGAATTTCTGGGGACGTCAAACGGAGGGAGCCGCTGAATCCTATCGAATAGAAACTGAGTGTTACTTTCTCGAGAAACCAACGACGCAATTCCAGCAGTGCGGCATGTACTGGATTCAGGGAAATCGCGTGCTCTTCAAATTGGTCTTTGCTAACGACGGGGGAGAGATGTATGTCTTTCCTGGAAAAAAACCGGTAAAAGGACCGGGAGGCCAGCTTCGCATCACCGTTACTGGGCGCAATATCGTCGCTGAATTTCGTCCGCTAAACGCGAAGGAATTTCAACACGTGTACGAAGGAGTTATAAACGCTTCGCCAAACGACCGCATCAGTCTCCAATGTTGGGGTGGACAAAATGCCGGAATGAATCAACCCGGCGCGGCGTCATGGGCGCGGTTCAAATATTTTCGCGTTGAAAGGGTTGCCGATTAATCGCAAAAGCGTTAGACGTCCGGGGCGCTAAAAGCTCGACGGGGAGATTCAGTCACAATTATGTTTAAGGGCGTTGGAGTAGTTTGCTTCCTTTCCTCTTACTTGGTAGCCTTTGTACTTGAAGTTGCCAGGTTACGATGGAAGGAAAAATGGATCGTATCGACACTATCGTTTGTTTTTTTACTTCTTGGCGTTTTAGCGCACGTTCTTTTTCTATATCATCATGACCTACTCCAGAACGATCGCTTTTCTCCGAGCGCGAGCGGTTGGCTCTATGTGTTGGCGCTTACGGTTGCGGCGGCGCTTGTTTATTTACGGCTCGTTTATCCTAAAACGCAGTTTGGTCTATTCTTCTTGCCGGTAGTTTGCGCGATCATTTTCGTATCGTGCGCTCTCGGTTCAACCACGTTTACGAGCGTTGCGACATGTCGTTGCGTCCGCGCAATTCATAGCGTCGCTATTTTGCTTGCTACGCTAACCGCGCTACTAGGCTCAGTCTCAGGCGCGATGTACCTTTGGCAACGCAACCGTCTCAAAAGAAAAAAGGCTTTTCAAGGTTTCAAGCTTCCTTCTATCGAATGGCTTGGCAAAATGAGCGTACTCATGGCGAATTCGCTAGTGGTCGCCCTTGGAGTCGGGGTCGTATGCGGTTTTTATTTGGAAATTTTCGCGCAAGCGACTTCTACGGACCATGTTCAACGGTTCGATCCCGTCCCATGGGGAGCCACTACGCTCTTCATATTTGCCGTTGTTGCAAGAATAATTACGTGTAGGACTAGTTTCGGCGACTCAAATGCGGGCGCGGCTATACTCAATATTATCTGCGCTGCGGCTATTATTACGTTGCTTTCCTTCGCGCTCTTCGCGCCGAAGGGACACCTTAGAATGCTTTCGCAAAACGAAAAGGATATTTTGCCCACTGACTTCGGCCGCTGCGTTCGACATGTCAGTTATGCCCTGGGGGAGAATCAAGGATGCCAATTCGCGTTATAGGGCTTACGAATCGAAGCGCGCCAATCGAGGTAAGAGAACTATTCTCCTTCAACGCAACGGAAGTTGAAGACGCCTTAATCCGTTGGCGCGAGAACTTCCCTGACGTCGAAGCGACGTTGGCGTCGACTTGTAATCGTACGGAGTTTTATTTTGCGACTGAACGCTCGCAATTACCGTCGGATGAAGACGTTTTTCCATACCTAGCGCCTCTCAGAAGTCAAACGGCGCC
>CADCOO010000344.1 GCA_902803085.1 uncultured Planctomycetota bacterium | reverse complement strand
GAATTTCCTTTCGCTCTTTTCTGCCGTCAACGCCATGGCGGCGAAGTACGATATGCCAATTCTCTACTCTTGCCATCCGCGCAGTCGCAAACGGCTCGAAAGTTCAAAGTTCCAGCTCGACAAACGCGTTATTCAACACGAGCCGCTAGGTTTCCACGACTACAATTGTCTCCAAATGAACGCTTTTGCCGTCGTTTCTGATTCTGGAACGTTACCGGAAGAAAGTTCCTTCTTCGCTTCCATTGGCGCGCCAATTCCCGCCGTATGCATTCGCACCTCAACCGAGCGCCCGGAAGCGCTCGACAAAGCGCTCTTCATACTATCCGGAATCGACGCGAAAGGGCTCCTGCAATCAGTTGACCTAGCGGTTGAAATGGCAAAAAACGGCGATTTAGGAACGCCAGCCCCAGACTACGTCGAAGAAAACGTTTCCGACAAGATCGTCAAGATAATCCAATCGTACGTTGGCGTCGTTAATAAGATGGTATGGAGAAAGGAAATATGAAAATCTTAGTTACCGGAGCCAAAGGCTTTGTCGGTCGCAATCTCGTCGAAAATCTCAAGAATATCCGCGACGGCAAAAACAGAACGCGACCCCAAATCAAAATTGACGATATTTACGAATTCGATCTAGACTCGACGAACGACGAGCTCGATCAATACTGCGCGCAAGCGGATTTCGTCTTCAATCTTGCCGGCGTCAATCGTCCTAAAGACCCAGAGGAGTTTAAGGCGGGAAATTATGGTTTCGCCTCGAAGCTTCTGGAGACGCTGAAAAAACATAATAACAAAGCGCCCGTCATGCTCTCCTCTTCGGTGCAGGCGACGTTGCAAGGACGATTTGGAACCTCGGAATACGGTCTTTCAAAGCGTGCAGGAGAAGACCTATTTTTCGAGTACGGACGTGACAACAACGTCAAAGTTCTCGTCTATCGCTTTCCGAACCTCGTCGGTAAATGGGCGCGACCGAACTACAATTCTGCCGTCGCAACCTTCTGCAATAATATCGCTAAAGACCTCCCTATTACGGTAAACGACCCTACTGTTGAACTCGAAATACTCTTTATCGACGACCTTGTCGAAGAGATGTTCGACGCGCTCGAGGGAAAAGAGCATCGTTGCGAATTCGACGGAGTTAACGCCGTGCTACGACAAGACGGAAAATACTGCGCGGCGCCCGTTACGCATAAAGCCACGCTTGGACGCATTGTCGAACTATTGCGCGAATTCCACGACCAACCGAAGACGCTCGTCATGCCGGAAATTCCCCAGGGCAGCTTTGAAAAGAAACTCTATTCTACTTATCTCTCCTACTTGCCTAAGGAAAAGGTTGCCTTTCCCTTGAAGATGAACGTCGACGCTCGAGGCTCCTTTACAGAACTCCTTAAGACGGCGAACTGCGGTCAGGTTTCCGTCAACATAAGCAAGCCGGGCGTTACCAAAGGTCAGCACTGGCACAATAGCAAGTGGGAGTTCTTTATCGTCTTTTCAGGGCGCGCGCTTATCCAAGAGCGCAAAATCGGGTCGGAAGAAGTTATGGAGTTCGAGGTCTCCGGCGATAAGATAGAAGCCGTTCACATGTTGCCCGGTTATACGCATAACATTGTCAATTTATCGGAAACAGACGATCTCGTTACGGTTATGTGGGCGAACGAACCCTTTAATCCAGATCGTCCCGACGTCTTTAGTGAGACGGTATAGTCTCTCCAAGGAACAGTCGACGTGTAACAACGTTGCCCTATTTCGCTATGTAAAAAAGAAATTTACATTTTTGTAAAACAGACACAGAACGTCTAGTGGCAATTCATCCTCTTAATCTACAAAAAAAGGAATACCTTGGAACGAAGAGACTTTCTCAAGACGACCGCAGTTGCGGCAGCGTCTACTTCCCTTTCCTCAGCGGCGTTCGCTTCGGAAGCCAATCTACCTATCGTCTATTTCTCCAAAACGATCACGCCGGAAAAGGCGTTAGAACTTTATCAGAAGCTTGGCGTTGAGCTTCCGGGCAAGGTTGCGGTCAAGACGCACTCGGGCGAGCCAACCGGCAATCACTACCTGAAGCCGGAATTCCTCAAGCCGCTCGTCGAATTCGTGAATGGCACGTTTGTCGAATGCAATACGGCGTATCCCGGTCGCAGAATGAAGACGGAAGACCACTGGAAAGTCGTCGAAGAGCACGGATTCAAGAAGGTCGCCGACTTCGATTTGCTCGACGCTGAGAATGAAATGACCCTTGAAATTCCCAAGCACAAGCAAATCGCGGTCAACTACGTTGGCGCCAATATGGCGAAATACGACTCCATGCTCGTTACGTCGCACTTCAAAGGGCACCAGATGGGCGGATTCGGCGGCGCGCTCAAGAATATCTCGATCGGACTCGGATCGTCGCATGGCAAAGCGTACATTCACGGTGCAGGCGATCCTGAAATCATGTGGACCTGCCCCCAAGAAAAATTCCTCGAAGCGATGGCGGACGCAGCCAGCTCGATCGTCGAGTATTTCAAGGGAAAGATGGCGTTCGTCAACGTCATGAAAGATCTTTCGATCGACTGCGACTGCAATGGTCATCCGAAAGCGCCCGAAATGGCGGATATTGGAATCCTAGCGTCCCTCGACCCCGTCGCTATCGACCAGGCGTGCGTCGATCTCGTCTACGCGTCCGAAGACAAGGGGAAAGCAAGTCTCATCGAGCGCATGGAATCGCGACAGGCAATTCATATTATCGAAGCGGCGGTCGAACTGGGCGTCGGTTCGCGAAAGTATAAGCTCGTGGAAGTTGAGTAATCAAACGTTCCATAACATATAAAGCGAGCGTCTCATTCCCGAGAGGAACGAGACGCTTTTGTTTACAGAGACGCGCTTCCCGGAAATCTACTTTCCTTCCTCCACGCAAGGAAAGAAATCGACGAGGTCGGTTACGTCAAGAATCCCAACGGGGCGTCCGTCCGGGTCGAGCGCCGGCAGTTCGCTGATTTTACGCGCAGCGATAATGGAGACGGCGTCGGACATGAGCGCGTCGCCGTCGATCCAGGACGGTTTGCGCGTCATGACGTCGCTAATGGGACGATCGAACGCGTCGGGCTCGCACCCGCCTTCGAAGAGTTTAGCGAGGTCGCTGTCGGTAAAGATTCCAGAAAGCCGACCAGACGCGTCGACAAGCAGAATGGCGCCGGTACGCCGCCCCGGCTTGCGACTGGCGACGAAAACCTCACGAATCGTCGAGTTTTCAGACGCCACGCGACACTGCGAGAGCGGGCGCATACATTCTCGTACGCGACTCAACTTGCGTCCGAGCGCGCCGCCGGGATGAAATCGCGCGAAATCTTCCGACCGAAAGCCGCGATTCGCGCTCGCAGCCAACGCAAGCGCGTCGCCGACCGCAAGCATCGCCGCCGCGCTCGAACTTGGCGCCAAACCGAGAGAATCGGCCTCTTTTATCTTGCCGAGTTCGAGAACGACCGTCGCCGCGCGGCCAAGCGCGCTCGACGCGCTGGAAACGATCGCTATGATCGGGATATTGCGCGACGTCAACGGCGCAAGAAGACGTTTGATCTCCTCCGTTTCACCACTGTAGGAGAGCGCAAGAACGACGTCCGACGAACGAACCGAGCCCAAATCGCCATGGTACGCTTCGCCGGGATGCATGAAATGACTTGGCGTCCCCGTCGAAGAAAGAGTCGCCGATAATTTACGTCCGATAAGCCCCGCCTTACCCATACCGGTTACGACTACGGAACCTCGACTTCCCTCAATAAGCGCGAGCGCTTCGCAGAATCGAGAGTCAAGTCGATCAATCTGCGCGAGAATCGCGTCCGCCTCGGAGCGTAGCGCGGCGCGCGCAAATTCGAGCGATTTCGCGTCGTCGCGCGTCCACGTTTGGCAAGGGCGCGGCGCGAGCGCCGACGTTCCAAGCGTAGCGCGGCTCGATTCCGCATAGACGCGTAGCGCGCTCGTTTCACGATCTTCACGATTCATTCCCGGTCTATTTCCATCCGTCATACTTGCGATCCTCGTCCAACCAACCGAATACTGCGGCGCAGGCGCGCCCAAGGGGAGTATAGGCTATTTCGAAGAACGGCGCAAGTTCGCTTTTCGCGTTATGAGCGCCTTTGACGCGGCGGTCGCTCTTGTCGCTCTCGTCTTTTCGTGTAAAATAGAGACGCCGTTTTCGTGAGTCGCGTCATGGTAGGCGCGGCTTGTAACTACCGCGCAAAGACAATATACTACGGAAGCAATATGGCTGTCATACTCAACGTCGAACACTTACGGAAACACTACGGACCGGAGCCGGTTCTCGCCGACGTCACCTTTCAGGTGCGCGAAGGAGACAAAATTGGACTCGTCGGACCAAACGGATGCGGCAAGACGACGTTGCTCAATATACTCTCAGGACGCGAGGAATCAGAAAAAGGTCAAATCGAACGCTTCGGCGGCATAACGATCGGATATCTCGAACAGCGTCCGGAGGTCGACGCAAAAGAAACCTTGCTCGAAGCGGGACGACGCGCGCTCTCGCATTTGCTCGACGCGCAGCGCGAATCGGAAGAAATCGCTGAAAAAATGGCGAAGCCTGGACTTGACCCCGAAGAGCACGATCGACTCGCTCGACGATATGACGCGCTCCACGAGGAGCTCATGCGCAAAGACGCCTACAATATCGAATATCGCGTCGAACGAATTTTGCACGGCGTCGGATTCCGCGACGAAGACTTCGATAAGAGCGTCTCCTCGCTAAGCGGCGGCGAACTCAATCGACTCGGGCTCGCCAAACTGCTCCTTGAAGAACCCGACGTCATGCTGCTCGACGAACCCTCCAACCACCTCGATCTCGCCGCGACCGAGTGGCTCGAAGACTTTCTCAAAACGACGAACGCCGCCGTCATTCTTGTTAGCCACGACCGATATTTCCTTGATCGCGTTACCAATCGAACGTTCGAGCTCTTTGCCGGCACCATCGACGATTATCCGGGAAATTTCACAAAGTATCTCGGACTAAAAGAAGAGCGTCTCGCCGTTCAAACGAAGACGTACGAGAAATACGTCGAGGAAGTCGAAAAAGCGAAAGATTTCATTCGTCGGCACCACTATGGCATGAAGGCGGCGCAAGCGGAAGATAGGCGCAAAAAGCTCGAGCGGCTCGAAGAGAATCCGCCGGAACTGCCGCGCAACGTGTCGTCGCCGCCGATGTCGTTTCCCCCGGCTTCGCGAACGGGCGATATCGTTTTTAGAATCGACGGACTAACGAAAGGCTATGGGGATCGCACGCTCTTTAAGAACTATTCGTTCGATATCCAGCGCGGCGAACGCTGGGCTATTTTAGGCCCGAACGGATGCGGTAAAACGACGTTTTTAAAGTGTCTGCTCGGCGAAGAGACGCCCGACGCGGGTTCGGTGCGATTCGGTCAGGGAGTCGAAGTCGGGTACTTTGATCAGCAACTCAAGGTAGTCGACGATCAAATACCGGTCGTCGACGCCATCCGTCCGAGGAAGAAGGTCTTTGAAGACCTTCAACGTCGCAAGTTGCTTGGCGCGTTTGGTCTTTCTGGCGATCAGCAACTTCTGAAGGTTTGCAATTTGAGCGGAGGTCAGCGGTGTCGCGCGGCGCTTGCGAAATTAGCGGCGGACGATCCGAACGTCCTCATTTTGGACGAGCCGACGAACCATCTCGACCTCTGGGCGCGCAAAGCGCTAGAAAACGCGCTTAAGGAATTCGACGGTAGCGTAATTTTTATTAGCCACGACCGCTATTTCGTCGATCAAGTCGCGGACAAGATTCTCGTCGTACAGCCGAACGCGACGTATAAGATCGTCGAAGGGAACTACTCGACGTTTCGCCACATGGTCAATCGCGGTCTGATCGCGGATCCTTTCCTACCGAACGCGCTCGACGAACCTTTCACGCCGGAAACGTCGCAACGCGCGCCCGTCAAGGCGAATTCCGATATGTCGCGTCGCTCGTCGTTGGAAAAAAAGAGCGACAAACAGAAGAATCGCGCCCAAGCGAATGCGAACGCGCAAAAAGCGCCGACGGTCGTTAAGGGCGGCAAGGGCAAGAATCGCGGCGCCGTGCCGAATCTCGACGACGACGCGAACGCTAAGCGCACAAACGGCGTGCCAAGCGCAAAAAAGGGCGATCCAAGCAAATACGCGGAGCAGAATTTCAAAGCGGAACAGGGCAAAGCCAAGCCGAAGCCGGAAAAACGCAAGCGAAAGTTTCCGTATCGCAAGGTCGCTGATATCGAGGACGAAATCTTCATTCGCGAGACCCATTTACAGACGCTCAACGACGAAATTCTCAAGCCGGAAAACCTACGCGACGGCGCCAAAATGAAGGAACTGCAGGCTGAGATTAAAGAGGAAGAAGAGAAAATTAAGACGCTCTACGAACATTGGGAAGAGGCGTCGGAACTAAACTGGTAGAAATCTTAAACCAGAAGATCGCAACTCGTCCGCAAGGTCGACGCGCAAAACGAAAGGAACGCAATGGCGCAAATTGCAAAGAAAGAACACTGGGGCTCGCAGATCGGCGTCGTGTTGGCCGTCGCCGGCAGCGCCGTTGGACTGGGGAATTTTCTTCGGTTTCCTGGTCAGGTCGTCAATCATGGCGGCGGCGCCTTTATGATTCCTTACATCATTTCGCTACTGCTGATCGCAATTCCAATTTCGATGAGCGAGTGGGCGTTGGGACGCTGCGGTGGACGCAAGGGGTTTCATTCTCCGCTGGGAGTCTATCACGCGGTGAGCGGAGGCAGAACTGGCTGGGGCGTCCTGGGCGGCCTCAACGCGCTTGCGCCGTTCGTCATCAATATGTACTACATATTCATCGAATCGTGGTGTCTATTGTACGCGCTACAATACCTTGGCGGCGTTTTGCAGCCTCTCGGTTTAGGGTTTTCGATTTTTTCGGAAGTCGAACCCGGTTTGCGCCTTGCGACAACGGAAAACTATAGCGGCTTCTTTGGATCGCTTGTCGGCATATCTGAAAACGGGTCGCTCTTTAAATTAACGTCTTCGCCTCTACTCATAGCGACAATACTATGCGCCGCCGCCAATTTCCTACTCATCTTTTTGGGCATTTCGAAGGGAATTGAGAAATTCTGCAAGATAGCCGCGCCTCTTATCCTGGTCTGCGCTATTCTTGTTATTGTGCGCGTCGCTACGCTCGGAACGCCGGAGGGCGGTTCGGGGCTGAGCTTTCTCGACGGTCTCGGCTTTATGTGGAATCCGACGCGAGAAATTACGCTGGAAACGGGAGAAATTTTACAAACTAACATTTGGGATTCTCTACTTGATCCGGACACGTGGCTAGCGGCAACGGCACAAATCTTCTTTTCCGTCTCCATATGTTTAGGAGCGATTTGTACGTATTCAAGCTATATCCGACCGAAGGAAGATATCGCGCTCTCCAGTCTTTCCGCGACGGCTACAAACGAATTTTGTGAAGTCGTACTCGCCGGCTTCATGGCGATTCCACCCGCTATCATGTTCCTAGGAATGAACGCCGCCGACAAATTCGGTTCATCCTTTTCACTGGGTTTTGTCGTTCTACCCAACGTCTTTGAGTTAATGCCGTTTGGTCAGTTTTTCGGATTTCTCTTCTTCCTGCTCCTCTTTTTAGCGGCGATTACAAGTTCTATGTCGCTCGTCCAACCGACGGTCGCGCTCTTTCAGGAATCGTTCCGCTGGTCGCGCGGCGCAAGCGTTATCCTGGCGGCTATTATAAATCTTATCGGAACGATCATCGTATGCTGGTACACGCAAAATCTAGTTGCGCTCGACGTCTTTGACTTCTGGCTTGCCAACTGCACGCCTTTTATCTTTGTCATAATCCAGACGAGTTTCATTATTTTCGTCTGGGGCTCGGCAAACTTCGCAACCGAACTTGCGGAAGGATCTAAAATCAAACCGCCGCTCTTTATCGTCAAGATCGTCAAGTACGTGTCCTTCCCTTATCTGCTGATCATTTTTGGCTTTTGGGCGTGGCAGAATCTGGGCGATCGCATTCGCGAAGTCGCCGCAAATCGCGTTGCGCAATTGTCGTTTGGCTTCTTCATGTCTCTCATACTGCTATTAACGCTACTTGCCATCATGGCGATGAATCGTTGGAAACGGGAAGAACAAGCGGGAATCGCACTTGACCCAAACGAAAAAAACGCTTAGAATCGGCGCCGCGCACGTTGCGCTGAGGAAAATAAGGAGGACGCAATGACGTGGGGAGGATGGCTCTGTATGGGGCTGTCGGTTACTTTTGTAACCACGCTCTTTCTATGGTGCTGTTGGCGCATCGGCGCCGACCAACCGGAAACGGACGTTCAGGACGACGAATAACGCGCGCGTTATCGACGGCGGCAAGGAAGAAAAGTCAGCAAGGGAGAGCTCTTATGCCAACTGGAATATCGCCAAGACTTCGCGCGGCGGCGCCGAGTTCGACGTCGCGCAAAGTGGTTTTACAGGTTGAAAATCTTGTTAAAACGTATGGTCAGCGAACCGTTGTCGACGGGGTTAGTTTTAAGGTCTACGAAGGCGAAGTCGTAGGTCTACTGGGCGGCAACGGAGCCGGTAAAACGACGACCTTCCGTATGACGTGCGGACTCATACCGACCGATTCCGGCAAGATTATTCTGAACGGGCTCGACGTTACGCGTTGGCCGATGCATCGGCGCGTTCAGGAAGGCGGACTGGGCTATCTTCCTCAAGATCGCAGTACGTTCGGAACGCTCACAACGGAACAGAATCTCTACGCGGCGATGGAGTTTCTAGGCTATTCGCGAAAAGCCCGCGAAGTCAGGTGCCAAGAGCTATTAGAGCAGTTTGATCTAAAGGCTGTTCGTAAGACGGTCGTCGGGCACGGCGGCTCGGGAGGGCTTTCTGGCGGCGAGCGTCGTCGATTGGAAGTTGCGCGCGCGTTGTTAACCAATCCCAAAATATTGCTTCTCGACGAACCGTTCGCCAACGTCGATCCTAAGAACATCTCGGGCTTCCAAACAGTCATCCGAAATCTTAAAGCGAGCGGCATCGCCGTGCTCATTACGGATCACCAGGTGGAAAAAACTTTGGATATTACGGATCGAAGCTACGTCGTCGACAAAGGTCGCGTTCTCTGTTTCGGCACGCGGGAAGAAGTTTTGAGCAATCCTGAAGCGTGCAACGCCTATTTTGGCGAAAACCCAAGTATCCGAAGAGTCGAAAGCGCAAACGACGCAACGCGACTAAGAGAAGATCGCGCGGAACAGGAGGACGCACGTTACGTTAGAGATTCGGAACGCGCACAATATGAAGACGAGCGTTACTTTCAAGATTCCGAGCGCGCGATTCCCACTAGAGCTACGGACCAACCGAACGCGACGCGAATACGCGAGCGACGAACGTTGGCTTACCGGCGCAACGACGAAAACGCGCCGCGAGAACGAGAAGACGAGCGACGCGCGCGCGAAGAAGATTCAAACGCCGATCGCTCGGGCCTACGTCTAAGGCGACGAGGCGACGACGCGTCCCCTCGTTCGGGACGCGCTAAACTCGATTTCAAACGCCGACGCAACGACTGGGACGAATAACGACGTCGAAAATTACGAGCGAATACGCGCCGCATACGAAACGACGTCGGCAAGATACTGACTTGCAAGTCGATCGTCGTCGGTAAGCTCGGGATGAAAGGCGAATCCCCATTGGTTGCGATACCGAACGCCAACGACACGATCGCAGTAAGTCGCGAGAATCTCCACGTCCTTGCCAACTGATTCAAGATAGGGAGCGCGAATAAAGACGCAGGGGAATGCGCCAATTCCACGCACGTCGAGCGCCGTCGTAAAGCTCGCGTTCTGACGACCAAAAGCATTTCGACGCGCAACGCAAGGAATCGTCGCAAAATAGCGCGCGGAATCGTCGACTATTCGTTCCGCTAACAATATCAAACCGGCGCACGTCGCAAAAGTTGGAACTCCGCGTAAAATCGCTGCGCGAACCGGCTCAAAGAGCGACAATTCGCGCGCAAGCTTACCTTGCGTCGTACTCTCGCCGCCTGGCAAAACAAGTCCGTCGCACTCGTCGAGGAGGCGCGCGTTGCGAATCTCTACGCACTCGGCGCCCAATCGCTCAAACACGCGTCTATGCTCGACAAAAGCGCCCTGAACCGCTACGATTCCCAATCTAACCTTAACCTTCGACATTTATAGCTCTCCTGCTCGTTATCTACCGCGCTCTTCCATAATCAATTCTATTTCGTCTTCGTTTATACCGACCATCGGTTCGCCAAGATCTTCTGAGACTTTGGCTAGTAGTTTGGGATCGTCGTAGTTTGTTACCGCTTGAACGATTGAGGCTGCGCGTTTCGCTGGATCGCCGGACTTAAATATGCCGGAGCCGACAAAAACGCCTTCGGCGCCCAAAAGCATCATAAGCGCGGCGTCGGCGGGAGTCGAAACGCCGCCTGCGGCAAAATTGACAACGGGCAGACGACCAAGGCGGCGCGTCTCGTCAACGAGCGATATCGGAACGCGAAACTCTTTAGCAAGCTCGAAGATTTCATCCTCTCGACACGACTTCAAACGAGAAAGCTCCGTCGTTATCCGACGCATGTGACGAGTCGCCTGCACAATATTGCCCGTGCCGGGCTCTCCTTTTGTCCTTATCATCGACGCCCCTTCGGCAATACGGCGCAACGCCTCGCCAAGATCGCGCGCGCCGCAGACAAACGGCGCGGTGAATTGGCGTTTGTCAATGTGGTAGACGTCGTCCGCTGGAGTCAGGACTTCGGATTCGTCAATGAAGTCTATGTCGAGCGCCGCGAGAATCTGCGCTTCCACAATGTGACCTATTCGACATTTCGCCATAACGGGTATTGAAACCGCACGTTGGATTTCACGAATTAATTTCGGATCGCTCATACGAGCTACGCCTCCGACCGCGCGAATATCGGCGGGTATCCGCTCCAACGCCATTACGGCGACCGCGCCCGAACGTTCCGCTATCGCCGCTTGTTCCGCGTTCGTTACGTCCATAATGACCCCGCCCTTAAGCATTTGAGCGAGCCCGCGATTCACCAAAACTCGTTCGCTCGTCGAAATGTTCGACATATCTTTATCTTTATCTTTTTGCGTCATAAATACGCCCCTCCTTGCGGGCGTTAAGAAAAATGATATGCTAATTTGGCAATAGAGGAATAACCAAAACGCGACATTCTTTTATTACCAGTTTTCATTGTTACGCGCGCGAGAAAGAAGACTATGCTAAGTTACGACCTCGACTCGTACGACGGACCGCTGTACGAAAAGATATATAAGTCCATTAAAGACGACGTTTACGCAGGACGCATTCATCCTGGAGAAAAACTGCCGTCTAAACGCAAACTAGCGGCGACGCTCGGCGTTAGCGTCATAACGGTAGAGAACGCTTACGGTCAGTTGCAAGCGGAAGGATATGTTCATTCCTACCAGAAACGAGGGTATTTCATCGCGGAATTACCGGGAATAGCAACCGGCTACCGCCGCATAAAATCGGAAGCTACGCGCGAAGAATATAACCAGAAACGCGCGACCGACAAGCCGGTCGATCTCTCGAACACGCAGGCAAATCCCAAACTATTTCCGTTTGCGTTATGGGCGCGGCTCATGCGCGAAGTTATTTCGGAACGCGAAGACGAAATCATGGACAAATCGCCGTGCAACGGCGTTTATCCTTTGCGTAACGCGATCACGGGTCTTTTAGCGACATATCGACAAATGCAGGTTGAGCCGGAAAGGATCGTCGTCGGTTCAGGGTCGGAGTCAATCTATGGAATCCTCGTTCAGCTTCTTGGTCGCGACAAGGTCTACGGAGTAGAAAATCCAGGATATCGCAAGCTCTCGGAAATTTATCGTTTTCACGGGGTCGCAACGCGCTTTATCGGACTCGACGAATCCGGTCTTTCGCTCTCGGAGCTTATGGCGTCGAACGCCCAAATAGCGCACATAAGTCCGACGCATCATTTTCCAACGGGGGCGACGACGCCGATTGCGCGTCGGTACGAATTGCTTGGTTGGTCGGCGGCGCGAAGCGATCGGCATATTATCGAGGACGATTACGATAGCGAATTCCGTTTTACGGGCCGTCCCATACCGTCGATGCAGAGCGTTGACGCAACAGGCAAAGTAATCTATCTAAACACATTTTCACAGACAATATCGCCGACGATACGAGTCGGGTACGTCGTTTTACCGAGCGAGTTGCACGAGCGTTATACGCGCGACCTATCGTTCTATTCGAACCCCGTGTCGAACTTCATTCAGCTAACGCTCGCCGAATTCATCGCGCGCGGTCACTTCGACCGTTTAATCAATCGTTCGCGCCTCTACTATGAGCGAGCGCGTCGTCGCGCGTTGGACGCAATTCAGTCGTCGTCGTTGGCGTCGCGTTGCGAGATCTTTGAAAACGACTCCGGACTTCATTTCTTATTGCGCCTTAAAACGCGCCGGTCGGAGGAGTCGCTTGCGCAGCGTTTTGAAGATTCGAACGTGCGCCTGGACTCACTCTCAAAATACTATCACGACGACCGCTCGTCAAACGCAAAGCTATACCTATTCAGTTATTCGAATCTCGAAGGCGTCCAATTAGACAGAGCGCTCGAAACAATCGCCAAAACGCTATAAAACAAAAAAACGACCCCTTCCGCGCGGGAAGGGGTCGCTCCGTAAGGTTAGCGTGCGTTACGCCGAAAAGATCGCGAGACTATTGCTCGTCGATGAAGCTCCAGTCGATCTTCTCGTAACCGTTTTCGTACTCGGGACGAACGAGTTCGGCGACGCCGGGGGTCTTGAGTTCGTCGAGGTTGGTAACGCGCAGTTTCTTGGCGTCCCACTTGATCGTTTCGCCGCGTTCGCCAGCCTTCGGCGCCGCCCAGACGGCGAGGTTGCCGAGGAGGATCGTTTCGGTGAGAGGACCGGCGAATTTCGGGAAGTTGCTCCAGCAGAGGTCAGGATTATTGGTCTGGATAGCGGTAACCCATTCGAGCTTATTGCGAGCGTCGAAGTTGCCGGAGTGATCGTCGGTCGGGGCCTTGCGGTAATCGACGCCTTCGATTTCCTTGAGGGCTTCGCCGCCTTCGGCGCGGAGCTGATAGCTATTGGCATAGTCGTCCGGGCTGTAAGCGCATCCCTTCGTACCGATAATGATAGCGCCGGAATCGGTCGGCTTTTCAATACCGTACTTTTCGAAGATAGCGGCGTCCGGTTTCGTCTTGGCGTCGAACCAAGTAACTTCGATAGCGTCGCGATTTTCGGTAGCGGGGAATTGGAACCAAATCTTGCTCGAGGCCGGGAAGGAGTTGAAATCGTGCCCGGAGGATTCCGCGACGACTTCGGTCGGGAATTTCAGATCGCAAGCGCCGTAGGGCATATTGGCGGTATGGCAAGCCATGTCGCCGAGGGAGCCGGAACCGAAGTCCCACCAACCGCGCCACTGGAAGTCGTGGTAAATCTGGGGCCAGAATTCTCGTTTCGGGGCGACGCCAATCCAGGAGTCCCAATCGAGTCTCTTGAGGGCTTCTTCAACTTGCTTTTTCTTTTCTTCGATGAGCTCGTTCTGGACTTCTTCGTCGTCTTCATCGGCTTTCGTTTGGGCGATGAACTTTTCCATCGTCATGTCGCGATTGGGCCCCTGCGCCCAAATCGGACGATTCGTCCAAATGTGAACCGCCTTGATTTCGCCGATGACGCCGGCCTTAATTTGAGCGACGCAGTTGCGCATGGCGTCGAGCGTGCTGCCCTGGTTGCCCATTTGCGTGCAGACGCCGTACTTCGCGGCGAGATAGCCGAGATAGCGCGCTTCGCCGATCGTACGCGTGAGCGGCTTCTGCGTGTACGCGTGCTTGCCAGCCTTGATCGCCGTCGCCGTAATGATCGTGTGCAT
>CADCOO010000343.1 GCA_902803085.1 uncultured Planctomycetota bacterium | reverse complement strand
GGAAACCGCCCTGGTCGACGACCCAGTCGAAAGTAATCGTCGAGCCGTAGGAACCGAAGTTGTACGTATATTTCGAAACCGTCGAGTCGACTTCCGCCAAAACGAGCTCGTTCGTCGTACTCGTTTGATTGTTGAGAATCAGGTAGTTCGTGCCGTCGATCGTCGTCGAACCCATAAGCTTCTCGCTAATCGCGCTTACGACCGTCGACTTCTCGCCGAACGACGAATCGCCGTAGCCCGAGTAGACGACCGTCTTATTCGACGACGTACCGTTAAGCGTAAGCGTGTCAGCCTGCAAGACGAGAGAAGTACCAAGCATCGCCGCCGAAACGCGCGTTACTAGAAAAATGGAAGAGTCATTGGAATTCAGCTTGGAAACGTCCAGATTCGCTTCGCCGGACTTCACAAGCTTCGACGACGTCGAATTCCACGTATACGTCGTCGCCTTAACGGCGTCCCCGCTACTCGACGTCGAAACGACAATAAGAGAATTGTCGAGCGCAATAACGGAGTCGTAACCGGAGCTCATGCCGCTCATTGAATCGAGCGTTTGCGAACTCTTGAGCGTGAAATCGCCGTTGTTCGCCGTATTGGCATAGACGCTCGCCGTCTTCGTTGCGAAATTAAAGGTTACGAGCTCGTTGCGACCGTCGCCGGTAAGGTCGACTAACTCGCACGCGTCGACGTTCTTAGTCAATTCGACAGAATAGAGCGCGTCGCTCGACGCCTCGTAGGTCGAAACGCGTTCCGCGCCGAAACCGCTCCAATCGACGTTGAGCATTTCGCGACTTTCCAACGACTCCAGCAAGAGGCTGCGCGACCTCGGCGAGGCGTCCTGGGACTTACGGTCGAGAAAACGTTGAAAAAAATGTTCTTTCATCTTTACACCTTACGTCTATGCAGGGGTTTCCGCAAGCGAACGCTCGCCTACAAATTGCGCCTTGTGCGCTATCCTAAGGGCGCGACGCATCGCGCCGCCCCTATTATATCCTATTCCGCCAAAATTGGAAAGTTCAAATCAATTTTATTTCCAAAAAGAATTGAAAACGAGACGACGACGACGGCGACCGTAAAAAAAGGCGCGACCGCCCGAACGATCGCGCCCTATAACGGTTGCGGAGAACAAACGCGCTACTCGTCCCAGGATTCTTCTTCAGACTCCTCCGAATCGCTTTCGTCGTCGTCTTCCGAGTCCTCTTCGTCCTCGTACTCCTCGTCCGCGTCGTACTCTTCGTATTCGTCTTCGTCGGATTCGTACTCTTCTTCGTCCTCGGACTCTTCCTCTTCGTCGGCGAGTTCTTCTTCCTCGTCGTCGTAGTCGGCGGCGCCGCCGACCTCGACTTCGGGCGAATCGAAGTAATCCAGAAACGCGCCCTGCCCTTCGGACGAACCGGAGTCGAGCTGATCCTGATCGGAGAAGACTTTGGTCCACTCGTCGTAGTCGAGAGAATCGGAGTTCTCAAAAGTCGATTCGTCGACCGGCACGTAGTCGACCCCGTCGATTTGCGTCGGGCGCGTTAGCTTATCGCCCGGCTCTTCGAACTCGTCGCGCGTCGCCATGTAGTTGGGAGCAACGTCGAAGGACGCGCGCGAACTTGAAGACGACGCGCTCAACGTGGCGCTCGTCTCCTCGAGAGACCTCAGGCTCGCCGATTGACCGTCGAGCACAATGGATTTCGTCGCGCCGACGTACACGGTCTCGTCGTCGCTACGACGCCGCGCGCGCTCGGCGGTAAAGGACGTTTCAACGTCAATTTCGGGCGCGCTCGGCGCGGCCGTTTCCGAAGTCGGCTCGTTCTTAATGAAGAGTTCGGAGCGCGTCTGCGCGGGCGCGGGCACAAAGGTGCGGAACGCGCCGCGTCCGCTATAACCGTCGCGGAGCCAATCGTTGTCGGGCGTAACGTCGAAAGAAGCGTCGGCGAGCTTATCGGACTTCTCGCTCGGATCGGCGGGTCGCAAATCGAGTTCGCTCGGATCGGTCGGTTCGGCGACGGCGACGACGTTGTCGGACGTCGAATACCGATAATTAGCGGCGCGTCCGTCTTCATGATCGCGAGCGAATCGGTATCCTAGCGGCGCGTCGAGCGAGGCGCCCTCAAAGGCGTCGAGCGGGAATCGAATCTTATCGAAATCGGTTCCTTCCGCGACGAGCGTTTCGCGTTTCGTCGCGGCAAGGGGCGGCGTTTCAATGAAGTTCGGGCCAAGTTCAACGGGATTAGCGACGTTAATTGAAAGTTCCGCCTCGCCGATCGCCAGACGCTTTTTAAGAGGCGCGAGAACGCGGAAACGGCGTTTTTTCGGATCGTTCGAAGTCGGTAAGACGCAGACGGGCACGCCCATGCGCAGGAAGAGTCTGCAGATGTGCTCGTGGCAGGTGAACAGGAAGATCTGTCGCCCGCTCTTGGCGAAATCGTAGAGCAACTTCGCGGCGGCTGCGGCGCGTTTGTAGTCGAAGTTCACGAGAACGTCGTCCCAAATAAGCGGCATCTGAACGCCGTGCTTTTCAAAGGAGACGACGAGCGCGAGTCGAATCGCAATAAAGAGCAGTTCGCGCGTGCCGCGAGAGAGCGCGGCGACGTCGAGCGTTTCGCCGTTCGACGCGTCGACAAAGAGCGCGTCTTCTCCGAGCGGCGTCCAAATATTGACGTATAGCCCGTTCGTAAGACGCTTCAGATAGCGGGACGCCTCGCGCAACGTTTCAGGCTGTCGCTCCTTTTCATAAGCGCGACGTATATCCTCCATCATTTGTCCGGCGACGGCGCGGCTCTGCCAGAGATCCGCGACGCGCGCAATGCGTAAATCGCACGCCAACGCGTCGAAACGCGCGCGATCGCTACCCTTCTTCGCCGCAAGCGCGTCCGCCTGTTGACCGAGCCGACCGGAAAGTTCTAGCTTGCCCTTGAGTTCGGCGTTAAGCGCGTCCAATCGCGTTTCCAAGTTGGCGATCGTCGTCGGAAGATCGGCGCGCGCGTCCGCGTCGACCAGAAATTGACCAATTTCATCTTCCGGACAGAATCCGCCGATCGACGCGTCGAGACGACTCTGAATCACTCCGAGATCGGCGACCCGCTGGAGATAAAGCTCGCGGCGTTCGACCGCTGAAACTAGCTGTTCGCGTTTGCGAACCCCGTACCCCGACAGGAAGCGACGCGTCTCGCGCATCTGACGACGCAACGTCGCAAGATAGCGACGGCACGTCTTCTTAATTCCGTTCATCTCAAAGAGAATGTCCGCGCGTTCCTTGAGCGCCGTCGCGTGCTCGCCGAGAAGCTCGCGCAACTTCGGCGTTACGTAGAACGGCGAACGATCGGCAAATTCAACCTTCGGCAGGAGCGCCATCGCCGATTCGCAACGATCGACGATTCCTTGACGTTCGCGACCAAGATACTCAATTTCCGAGCATACGGCTGAGATTTGCGTGCGAAGGTCGTCCGCGATTTCGACTCGAGCAAAGAGTTCGCGCACTTGCGACGGTTTGAGCGTCGTCGGCAAAAATGCGGCGCGTAGCCACGCTCGCCATCGTTTGCGCGACTTCTTAACGCCCAGCTCCGCCTGTCCGACGAGCTCCTCCTTCGCGCGACACAACTTCGTTACTTCGCGCCACTGCGCTTCGACCGGCGCGAGGCTCTCGAAGAACGCGAGATCCGTCTTCGCCTTCTGCATGCGCGATTCAAAGGTCGCGTTCGTACCGGTCGGCGCGGGAAACTTATCGTCGATCGACTGCGATTCCTGGCGCGCCTGCTCCATTTGCTTCGTTAGGAGACCAAGTCGACGCTGATTATCCTCGAGCTTCATGCGATTGCGTCTTTCGACGCTCGTCTTATAGAAAATGCAACCGATCATCGCAAGGAGACCAAGGAGACCCGCGACTAAATCGACTCGATGCGAGAAGAGCGCCAAACCAAAGAGAAGACCTCCGACGACAACCCCGGCGCCAAGCGCGTAAAGAGGCGCGCCCACTATCGCCTGATTCGCTACGAGCGCTTGATTCTGGCGCTCAAGCTCCTTGCGATACGTCGTCATTTCGTCGACGCGTTTCTCGATCTCAATTCGACGGCGCATCGCGGACAGGAGCGCGCCCGTCCTCTCGATCGCTTCCGTGAGATTCTTCTGACCGTGCGACGTAAGCCCCTGCTCGAGCTTCGCGACGAGCGTTTCCAGACGCTGACGCGCTTGCGCAAGCTCTTCTTCGCGTTTCTGC
The DNA here is from genome assembly GCA_902803085.1 of uncultured Planctomycetota bacterium. Lineage (GTDB taxonomy): Bacteria > Planctomycetota > Planctomycetia > Pirellulales > Thermoguttaceae > RUG369. Next base: position 14,641 of record CADCOO010000343.1, on the reverse strand, counting down.
AAGCGACGTCGACTGCGCGTTATACGGCGCGCGGGTTCTTTAAAGTCTTCGATCTCCTTGAACGCGGCGCCGAGTTCTTCGAGTTTATTCGGTAATTTCACCGGCGCGCCGTCCGCGTCGACGGCGACGCCCTTGCGGCGCTCGGTTTCCATCTGCGTCGTTACGATCGAAGCGTTGATCGCGTCGAGCGCCGATTGCGTGAGAATCAGCTTGCCGTTGCGCGCGCTACGAACGCGTTGTTCCTCTTCGGCGAGCTTCGAGTTCAGATCCGCGAGCTCGTCTCGGAGCTGAGCGACTTTCTTATCGATTTCCGTCAGACGCGGCAGATCCTCTTCAAGAATCGACACGCGCGGCGCTAATTCGTCGATTACCGGGTCGATTTCAATTGCGTCGCGTTCGTCTTTCTTTGCGCGGTACGCAGCTTTAAGCTCCTTAATTTTCGCGTTCGTCTCCGCGCAGCGCGCTAACGCCGCGTCGCACTCGGCAATCGCCGAACGCGGAACGTCCGCAACGTCTCCCATCGCGTCGAGCGTAGCGCGCGCTACGTCGCGTTCGTCCCAAATCGGCGCCGACTGCAACGCCAATTCGCGCGTTCGTTTCTGATAGACCGCCTTGTCGATGCGCTCCTGAAGATTCTGCGTCGCCTCCAAAACGGCGCGGCGTTCTTCGAGCAACCGCGCATATTCGCGAAGATCGGAAGCCGATTCGCTCGCCGCCATACGCGCCTTATCGCGCTCCTTCATGAGAGACGTCAAAATGCAGGGACCGCCCTTAACGTCGAGCAAATCGTTGCGTTCCGCGACTATCTGCTGGAAAACCTGCACAAACGCGCCGCGATCGACCCCGACGCTCAAACGATACAGCATCTGCGCCGCTTCCGTCTCGTTAAGCATGCCGAGACGCTGAAGCTCGTCGAGACCGATCGCAAAGACCCCGTTGTACGTCGATTCGTCAAGATTGCAAGTGAGAGATTTCGCAAAATAGTCGCCTACGCGAGCCCCGTCGGGCCCTGTTACGACAAGCGACTCCGCTATCTTGCGACCAGGAAGAGAATAGAAACGACCGCTCCAATTCGGAACCCCGTCCGTCGCGACAAAGCCGGCGTTACGTTCCAACGCCGTTTGATATCCGGTATCACGTCGAATATAACGACGCTCCAGACGATGATCGCCGTAATCGGAGGAGACCGTCGCGACCCCGCCGATCCACGCGCGACTGCGATCGCGCGCCGCGCTGTGGGAGTCGACCGAGTCGCGCGAAGTTTCGTCCCGACCGCGTTTGCCAGCTTCCAGAAAACGTCGAATATCGTCCGGCGCCGTTGATTCGCCCGTCGTTGCAAGGGACGACGCAAAGCTCGCGCGACGAGGATCAGACTCGTCTATGCGACCGCCCCGACGTTCACGACGACGACGACCGTCTAACGACATCTGGATGTAACGCGCGCGTTCTTCGTCCCCGCCCCCGTAAAGGCACGTACGAATGAACTGCATGAGCGTCGTCTTACCGGCTTCGTTCGGTCCAAAGAACACATTGAGCCCGCGCGACAATTTCGGAAGATTCAAATTCTCCCAAACGCCAAAACGCTCAACTCTGAGAGACGTTATTTTCACGAGCCTATCTCCTTTCCGTCAAGATTCTTCTGCATGCTGCGAAGTTCCGCCGCCACGACACGGTTCTTTTTCGTGAGCCCTTTGGCGACCCCGCCCTCCAGAAGCGCGACCGGCGAATCGTTTTCCGCGAGGAGATCCGCGCCGAGCGCCGCCGCTTCCAAAAGCGCGGCGCGACGCTGACTCTCCTTATCGCTAGCACGCAATCCGACAGCGTCGAGCAAGTCGCCGGAAGGGGACGCGTCAAACGTCGTTAGTTCGTAAAGCGCGCCCGTCTCGGGCGAGTATTGTTTCGCGTCGAGCGCCGCCAGTCGCGTCGCGAGTTCGCCCAGATCAGCCGTCTCGCCTTCGGCGGCGCGCCGCGTCGCGATCTCGTTCTTAATTCGTTCGCGCGCTCCCCAGTCGCGCATTTCTTCGGGCATGAATTGTTCGATATCGATCCGTTCTTTGGGATTCTCGCGGTAATAGCGCACCATGCGAAGGTAGTCGCCGAGAATCGTCTGACGCTCGTACATTTCTTCGGGCGTGTTGTCGGTTAGAATCGGCTCGAAATCGACGACGTAAACGATCGGGTACGTCTTGGTAAAGTCCGTGCGAAGATCGCGAACGATCGTTTGGGTCGTCGCGCCGTAGCGCAACGCCGGCAAGACCGCCTGATCCGCTTCGACTCTAAAGGAAACGAGCCGGACGTCGCCGTCGGTCGACCGACCGGCGAACGCGGCTTCTTCTCGCTCTTTTTCCTGAATCGCCTTAACGCGCGAACGCGCTTCCGCGAGCGCTTCCTCTTCCGTTTCGTCTTCGCGAATTACAATCGTTTCCGTCGACCAGCGCAGCGGCGACGTGCGCAAAAGCGTCGCGGTCGTGCGTCCCGACTCGCCGACCTCCACCAAAGTCGCGCCGAAATCGCCCGTCTCCGTAAAATTGCGCGCCAGCGTCGAACCGGCGTAGACCGCGAAATTAGGATTGCGAGAGACCGTTTCGCGCAGCCTCGAACCGCCTAAAGCCCAATAGCGAACTCCGACGTCTTTAAGCGCCTCCGCCGGCAAACGACCGTTGTACGCCCCGATCGTATAAAGGTCGTCCGCTCCTTCCACGGGATCGACGACCCCGCGAGGCGCGACCGCCGTCTTGCCCCAACTCGTCCCGAGAATACGCGCAAGCGGCGCGCCCTCGCGATTATAGAAAACCTCTTCGATCGAGCCGACTGGGAAGATGTGGACGTTCTCCGGAAAACGAAACGCCGAAGGAATGACGTCGGGGGAATCGCTGCGCCCAGCCGCCCAATATATCGGAATACGTTCCGCCTCCAAACGCGCAAACTGATCGATCAGGAAGAGGAGCCCGCGCGGTCCCGTGTCGCGCGGAGAAAGCAGATCGCCCGTCAAGACGACAAAATCCACCTTCTCCTTCAGCGCGGCGGAAAACACTCGTTCCGCCGCTACGCGAGGCGCCTCGAGTAGCGCGTCCCCCAATCGATCTGGCGATTCTATCAGCCCGTCGACCGGCGCGTCCAAACGGAAGTCCGACGCGTGTAAAAACCGAAATCCTTGCGACGTCATTTGCCACCCTTTTCAACCAGTTGCTACCATACGAATGTCGATCGCGCGAATTCGCGCGTTTTAACCCGACCTAACAAGGCGAGTTTCATTTTAATAGAAATCGTTCGCGAATGCGCCCCTTTCGACGTGAAATTACGAAATTTTTTCCGATAGAGCGCTAACCGAAAAGTTTTTAGCGTTTAAACAGATTATAGACGTTGCGCGCGCAAATCCAATAAAAAGGAATAAGAGCGCGGTATGAGTTCAGCAAGAAACCAAAGACCCGGCGGCGCGCTGGACGCCGTCGGGCTTCTCTTTTTAACGCGACGTTAAACTACTTCATCTCGGCGAGAACGTCGGGCAGCTCCTCGAGATTGGAGAGATTCGAGCGAACGACGTTTCCGTCTTTATCGATGAGAATAACCCAAGGGGCGGTCATAACGCCAAGACCGATCGCGGGGGCGCCGTCGAGCCCGGCGGGATCGCAAACGTTCTTCCACGGCAACCCTTTGGTAATCTGCTGGAAGTACGCCGTCGCTTGCGCCGGATCGGGCGCGGAGTCGATATTGACGCCGATTACGTTGACTTGGTTGGCAAGTCGTTTAACGGCGTCGACGCTCTGCGCGTCCCAACTTCCCCAGACGAAAACGATCGTCGGCTTGCCTTTGAGCGCGTTAAGATCAACCGCGCCGCCTCCGAAATACTGCATCGCTGGCAAGCTCGGCTTACCGCCTTCGGACTTAATTCTTGCAAGAGCGCCGCGTGCGCGCAGACCGATCGGCGAGGAGCCGGCGGTTTGCGCCGCTTGCTGATAATATTTCGCGGCGGCGTCGTTGTCGAGCATGTACTCTTGGTCGAGCGCGAGCGTCATAGCGGCCTCGGCGCCAGCCGTCGTATTCGGAAATTCCTCGACGAGCGAGGCGAGATCTTCGGAGTACTTCTCTTGCGCTTTATTGAGCTCCGCCGGCTTCGGCTGCGGTTGCGCTTGGGAAACGAGCAGCCAATCGGCGGTAATCTGACGCTGACGCAGACGCGCCTTGACTTCGGGACTGGCGTCGCCGAGCGTGTCGGCAAGTTCCGCGAGTTTCTTGGCGCCGGCGGGATAGACGCCCGACTGAACGCCGCCGAAGACGACGTCGATCGCTTGCGCTAGCATATTGTCTCGTTCTTGCGGATTCGAGGAGGCAATGTTAAGGAGTAGTTGGACCGTCTGTTCACAGAGTTCGGGATACTCTTGCGGAGACGCCGTTTCCAGTTTGCGATAGGCGTCGGAGAGCGCGGTTCCCATTTCGCCAATCTCGGCGGTCGCCGATCCGTCGGCGTTCGCTTCGCCGCTCGTCGGAATCAGCACGGAGGACGCGGCGACCGCGCCCGTCGCGGCGCCGAACGGCTCGCCAACCGGCAGACCGACGATCTTCCACGTCGAGCCAATTCGAACGATATCGCCAATGAAATACTCTTGACTCTGCGCCTCTTCTCCTTGTCCCGTCATAACGACGACGGCGGCGTTATAGATAACGTCGAGATCTTCGGCGCTCACGGCCCCAGAGGGCACGGTGGCGGGGGTTCCGGCGTTAAGCGCGCCCCAAACGGCGTCTTCTGGGAACTTAAAGGACGCGGCGAGTTTGGCGAACGCGGCGGCGGTCACGCCTTTGACTTGATTGGCGATTTCGGTTCCAGCGGCGCCGGTCAATTTCAAGCCTTGCAACTCTTGCGCAGAAAGCGCGACTCGCTGATAACGCGGAAAATCGTTTGTCTTGAGCGCCGCAATAGCCTCTTGCGTCGCTTCCTGGGCGGAAAGAACGGTCCACGACTCGATCGTTTTCCTATCGGCGGCCAATGCGCCGCGCCGCGTACCGCCCGTATTGAACCAGCGCGCTTCCTTATTGTTTACGTCGCGAAAGACCTCAATTCCGTTCTTATAATACCGGCATTGTTCGACCTGAGCGCGCTGTCCTTCCTTTGGCGGCGGCGCCGCCCAGACGCGGAGTAGCGTCACGCCGTCGGGTTTATATAGCGCGACTCCAGTATAACCGGATTCTTCAAATCGTTTCACAACGCATTTCTCGGCCTCGTCGTCGGAAGGATAATCGACGTCGACTTTCTGCGTCGGTTGACGCGCCAGAATTTGTTCCGCCTTTTGCGCGTTAACGCATGGAGTCGCAACCAAGAGCGCCGTGAAAAGCGCGGCCAAGGTCTGCGCCGTGTTAAAGCGCTTGAAAAGCGATTTTATCGAGAGCATAATTGATACTCCTTTGTATGTTTCGTCTTGAACTTTGACTTAAATTCAAATTCTACTGAAGCTACGTCGACAAGCGACCTCGCTTCAGGGTGAGTATAGACTTTTTTCTAAGCGCGCGTCAAGCGCATTTTCTCCGAACAAAGCATAAAAACGGCGAAACCCAAGACTGGGTTTCGCCGTTTCAAGCAAAGGTCAGTTTAGTTTGAGGGCGCTAGGCGCGCTCGCGCGCTATCGAAGTTGAGTCGCGCTATTGACCGCGCGGGTTGAACCGAAGGTCTTGCCGACCGTTCCCACGCTCTGTTCGGGCGCCGCCGCGACGATGCGGACGTTGTCCTTGTTCTGGAGCGCTTGCCATTGGTTCTGCTGCGACACGACCTGAACCGGCATGGGCGTCGTTACGTTGCGGACGACTTGCGGCGCCTGGGCGGGCATGTTCGATTGTTCATAGCTAACGGGACGTACGGAATTCGGAGCGACGATGGGCGCGATCAGTTGCGCTAGGGCGTTCGGGCGCGCCGCCTGTTGCGTCGGACGAGGTTGGAAATTCGAGCTGGAAAGCTTCATGCGAGTCGGGGAAGAATCGTACGATTCGGAATCATAGTATTCGACGTTCTGCCCGAGCGCGCCGCTGAAATTACCCTGATACTGAATCTGTTGAGGATAACCGCCGCAAGGAGCGCACGAATTTCCGTATTTACACTGATCGTTGCAGCCGCCCTGATAATCGCCGCAGATCGTGCAAGGATCGCACTTCGTCTTCGGAGGACGAGGCGCGCACCCGCAGTCGGGATAGGTTCCTTCAGTAAAAGCGCAGGCGAGCCAGTGGAAGGGAGCGACGACGGCGCGCGCGGCTCCGTCGAGAATGGAGAATACGCCGCATCCGTTATAGCACGGGTCGCATCCCGGATAGCAATTTGGTTCGCAAGCTGGCGCGCAGGTCGCGGCGCAAGTCGGAGCGCAGGTTGGCGCGCAAGCCTCGACTTGCGGCACGTCGCATGCGGGCGCGCAGGCGCCATATTGAGCGAATGAAGTCGCGGCGCTTACGAAAGTTAAAAGCGTCGACGCAACGGAAACGACAATTGTGGTGATCTTTTTCATATTTGACCTCGCTATAGTAATGCGTCCTCAAAGGAATCTTCCGACGTTATTTTCTTATTTCGCACGGCAAACAAAGAGCCGAACGTCAGTTCGCAGGGCGTCCGGCGCCCTTTACAGACAGTATTATCGGCGATCACAAAAGTCAAATTTAGAAAAAGTGAAATAATTGCGATAATTGTTTTTCTCAGAAAACTCAGCCAGTTCTTTCTATCTTCGCCATATTTACAAAAACGTTCGCTATTGAACCACATACGCCGCCACGTCGTCCAGGTAGACGGTTCCGATTCCAGAAAACGCGAAGCGAATCCGCATTTGACCGCTGCTCGACGCGCGACGATAAAACGCGAAATGCTTCCAATCGACAGAGCGTTTGAATCGCAACGCAAGCGTCTGACCGCCCTGGTCGTCATAGATTTCAACGCCGTCGACTGAGCCCTTGAGATCCTCGGGTATCTTAATCCATCCCTGAATACAAACGAGCGAGCCAATTTGCACGTTAAAAGTATTTTCGAGATAGAGGGTCGGCGTTTCCACCTGAGCGGGCTCGTATTCCATCGTCGGCAGCCGTTCGATCGTCGCCTTAACGCCGACCGCGCCCGATTTCGCCGCGTCTGGCGAAAGAGTTATCGTTCCCTTCGTCATCGTGGACGCTCCCTCGGTAATAGACCATCCTAGGGAATTCCAATTCTGCTGGGATTCCATATCGCCGCCCAAAATTAAATTGGGTCCCGACGTCTTAATCGCGCCGGACATGAGCCTCTCGTAGAGCTCGAGATAGGCGGGCATATCGTAGAAAGAAGTGGAGAGCGGCGTAACGGGTCGCGCGATTTCCGCTTTCGTGGCTTCTGCCCAGAAGGCGCGTTCAGTTTTGCGAATTTCTCGCGTGGCGCGTTCGGCGATGAGATACGCCTGGGACGCGTCGCGTCGACGCAGACAGAGCTCCGCCTCGTCGATAAGCGCGCTACATCGCGAAACGACGTCGGCGAGCGCGGGGGAGCGCGGCGCCGATTTCGGAAAGGAGCCGTGTTCTTCAACGTACTGAAGTTTATAAACCGTTTCTTCGTAGAGATCGAGTCTTTTACGCGCAAGACTAATAGCGAGCTTCGCCATGCGCGCGCCGTATGCTGGCGCGCGTTCGGAAATACGCTGCGCAAAGACGTCGGACTGCGAAAAGAAGAGCGTCGAATTCATCGAGCCCTCGCCGAGCGTAAAGCGACGCCCGCCCGCCGTTCGCTCCGATTGAATCTTACGGAGCGCGCCCGGCGTGAGAAGCTCGGGGGAATAACCTTCCCGAACCGCAACTGTGCCCGACCAATTATTAACGGCGTCCTGTCCCATGACGTACTGGTTGTTGAGCGCGGTCGAGATGGGCGCGATAAGAACGGAACGATATAGTCTCGAAACGAGCGCTCTTAACTCGGGCGCGGACGTCTCGAGCAACTGCGAGTCCGACTTGCCGAAGACGAACCAGGAGTCGAGGAGTTGCAGTTCAAGATTGATTGCTTCGAGCGCCGCCGCGCGATACTGCGTTTTATGATCTTTCTCGTCAAGTCGCGACAGAGAGCGAAAGACGAGCCCTCGGCACTGCGCGCGCATCGACATGCGCACCGCCTGGCGCATTTGTTCGTAGGAAACGAGCGCGGGCGATTCGTCGGCAAGACTAAAAAACTGCCGCTGAAGGGTCGCGGTCGGTTCCGGTTGCGTTTGGATAGCGTTCCAAAACGCGACGCGCGGATTCGTGGCAAGATTCTGATATTTCACGAGCCATTCGGCGTAATCGTTGAAATCGAGCGAGGACAGAATCGGCGCGCGTTTGAGGAGAATCGCGCTCAACCGCGATTCCGAGGAATATTCGTCGATTCCAGTCGCAGGAGAGGCGATCGTCGGCCGACGTCGCGGGTCGAGCGCGCGGAGCTGATCCATGCGCGCCTGAAAATTGGGGAGGTCCTCGCGTTTGAGATCGTCGCCGAGAAACCACAGGAGAACGCAATCGTAAACGGAATCGACTTGTCGTCCGCCGAAATAGGGGTCGTTCTCTCCTGAAGGCGGAACCTGGGTTCGCGTATAGGGCGCGTTGTTGGCAATTGCGTCGACTTCAGCTTGGACGACGAGCTCGGACGCTTTGGGCGGCGACGCGATCAGCCACATTCCAACGGAATTCGCTTCGTATATGAGGTTCGCCGGAGGCGCATAGCGCACCCAGACGGCGTTGAAGCCGAGCTGTTTGAGAAACGCCAAAGGCTCGCCCTGGTATTCGATCGCGCGAATTGAATAAACGCCCCCTTGGGACGTCTCGATATGCCCTTCGACGAAGCGCGCGTCGGCGACGAGTTTCCCGTCGTTTCTCACAAACGTTTCCGTTATAGCGTTCTCCGGATTCGCGAGCGTGCCGCTGCCGAGCACAAGATCGTCCTGAGCGCTGAGCGCGACTCGCGTCGGCTCGTTCGCGTCGTCGACCTGACCGTGCGTCTGATCGAAATTCACGCTCGCAACGCGTCCCTGATCGCCCTGAAAACTCGCTTGCCCTACTCCGCTTCCCTGACTCTGCGCGGCAAGCGCCGACTGCGCGTTGGCTGCGTCGAGCATATTGGCGCGACGCGGCGCAAGTTCTTCGAGACCGGCGAGGTAATCGGCGGGCTCCGGTTTGAGAATGGCGTAGGAATCGGCGAAAGAGGGCGCGCGACTCGATCTCGTCCGTTTGGAATCGCCAAGCGACTGCTTTCGTCCGAGGAGGTCTTCCGAGAACTGAAGTCGAACCTTCTTATTGTCCGCCGCCTTTTCTTCGTCGAGCCCAAAGGGTTCGCGCCCGTAAGAGTCGGATTCCTCGAAATTCGACTGAGCGAAGATCGGAGTGTTCGAAAGTTTTAACCGAGCGCCAAGCAGATTGATGGGCTCGAAGGTCGCGCCGCGTTCCCACTCGCGCAACGAAGAAAGATCCGGCTGGAGACGTTCGCGAATCTCAAGATCGTCGATCCAAAGGGAGTAAGTTCCCGCGCGCGCTTCGGAAACGAGAACGATTTGGCGAACGTACGCTTCTTCCACGTTAACCGGCAATTTGTGTTCGCCGCGCAACGCTTGCGCCGTCTTTTCCAGCGAGGTCGCGAGTCCCTGAGGGAACCCCAATCGCCGCCATTCGCCCGGCTTCTCGTACGAGGTTCCGGGCACGAGCGCGACGAGGGGGCGTCCCGTGTCCGGGCGCACGGTCTTCGGAAAGACGACGAGCGCCGCGATCGAGACGCCGGGACGATTGGAGAGCACCCAGAGAGAGGGCGCCGTTTCGTCGTAAACGCTCGGGTAATCGACGTAATGGCCAAAGACGACGACGCCCTGCTTGACCGCCTCGTAAACGATATGTTCTGACGCGCGTCCGGTATGCGCGACTTCCGTCGTCCTTGCGTGTTCCTTGATATCCGTCCGACCGTCTTGATACAGATAGCGCCAGCTGACGCCCTGCGATTCGAAATCTTCGCGCCAGCCCGCTTCGCGTTCGCCGCCGTCCAATCCGCGCGAATCGAGGAGATAGCCGTCGAAGCCGGTCGGCTTCTCAGACTCTTGACCCAGGTTCGTGCGCGCGAACGCAAGAGAAGCGACAAGCGCGAAGCAGACGAATTTCAGTAGGCGACGCATCATCGGGGATCCTTCCAGCGCGAACGACGGTACAAACGCGAACGACGCGCGCCGTTCGCAACACACGCGGGAAGTATACATCATTTCTCGCGCCGGGACAAGAGACGTTTCACGCGTTACGGCGGCAAGAAATGAGGAAATGGGCGAACGCGGATTCGCGTTCGCCCATTCCATAGGAGGTTGCGCCTAATAGCGTCTAGACGCCGACGCGCTTCGGATTGCGACTAGTTCGAAGTCGTCTTGGAAGCGTTGAGCCCGGTCGCAAATTCTTCTTCTTCCTCTTGGATGATGATGCGCGGCGTAACGGTCATGAGCATGCTCGTCGTTTCGCGACCAATCGCGCTGTTGGAGAAGAGGCGCTTGATGTACGGGATCTTGCTGAGGATCGGGACGCCGCCCTCGTTACGACCTTCGGAGAGGCGCTTGATACCGCCGAGGAGCGCGGTGCCGCCGTCCGGAACGTTGACCGTCGTGTAGACGGAGAACTGAGACGTAATCGGCTGTTGGATCGTCGTGCCTTGGCTGACGACTTCCGCGCCGGAGTTCGTCGTGCGCTCGTCCGTAATGCTTTGCAGGAGGCTGCTGCCCTTGCTCGCGGTCGTGCTGTTCGTCGAAACGGAGTCGGAACCCTCGAACTTGAAGGTGCGGTCGTTGTCGACGATGCGGGAGAAGAACGGCACGACGGTCATTCTGACGTACTTGCGGTCGGGCGAGGCGGTCGCCTGGACGGTCATGAACTGACCTTCGTTGATGACCGTGATGACCGGCTGCTGGGAAACGGCGAAGTCGCCGACGACCGGGATAACGGTGCTAACGTAGGGGACGCTCGTGAAGTCTTGGATCGTCGCCATTTGGCCGTTGAACATGGTAACCTTAGGCGCTTGCAGAACGTTGGTGCGTTGGTCGGATTCGGCGGCGCTGACAAAGAAGTAGGATTCAATGTCGGACAGAATCGCGAAGCCGAGTTGCGCGCCGACGGACGGATCGTAGTTGCCGAATTGCGGCATGGCGAGTCCGTAGCTGTTCTGCGAGAAGTTGATGTTAAGGTTGTCGGTGAACGGCTTGCCGGTCATATCGCCGTTGGTAATACCGTAGACGCCGGCGGAGTTCGGGGTCAGGGTGTCGTAATCGTCGTCGACGTCGGCGGTGCTTCCGTTCTGAGCGCGGAAGGAGAGGTTCATATTAACGCCGATCTTCTCGAAGTACTCGTCGCTGATCGTAATGAAGCGAACCTCGACGGCGACTTGCAGGTCGTTGAGCGCGCGGAGCTTTTCAAGGAGCTCGCGAATCTCTTCGTGGTTCTCTTCCGTCTGACGGATGGCGAGCGTGTTATTGAGCGAGAAGAATTGGGGTTCGCCGTAGGCTTCCCAGTTTTCGGGGTCGACGACCGCCGTAATGAGGTCGATGAGCTCGCTGGGGTCGTTCATGCCGCCGCCTTGACCGGTCGAGATAGGCGCGTTGGCGCCGCTCGATTGGATCTGCGCGGTGATATTCGGCGAGAGCAACGTGGAGTTGGATCCGATGACGTTGGAGTTAAGGCCCGCGATCGTGCTGGCGGATCCGCTGACGCCGCGATTGACCGCCTGATTGAAGGCGCGCGTATAGCTCGCTTCCATGGAGAGCGGAGCGACGACGTTGTTGAAGTTCGGGACTCCGATAACGAGGTCGGCGACGGGGTAGTACTTGATGACGGTCTTGCCAGACTTCTTGTTCGCTCCGGTAATCGTGAGGACTTCGTCTTCGACGATGTAGGAGAGGTTGTAAGGCGCCAAGACGTGCTTGAGGTAGTTCTTGAGCGTGATATTATTGAAGTTGGTCGCGAGGTTCAGATCGGACGTGATTCCCTGCTCGCCGAGCGCGGCTTCGTCAACCATAATGTTAATGCCGGCGCTCGTGCGAATGTAGTCGACAACGACGTCGAGCGGGGTCGGCTGATCGAATGGCAGAGAGATCTGCATATCGAGCTTTCGGAGAATCTCCATATCGGCTTCGGAGCGACCGGCGGACGGCGAAACGTTCGTTCGGTTCTTAGCGCGATCCCAGATTCTCGCGTCGAAGACAAGCGGGTTGGCGTCGTCGACCTTGGAATACGCGGCGTCTTCGACGTCGTTGAAGGATCGCAGGATCGCTTCGTTCTTGTCTTCCTTGAGCCGATTGTTGAACGCGACTTGTCCGGCGTAGGTCGCCTTTTGGATCATTTGGATCGCGACGACGTCGTTGTGGGAGTAGTCGCGGCACTTCTTCGCGAGAATGAGCGCCTCTTCGTACTGACCTTCTTCAAGGAGATCGTTGAACTTCTCGGTATCTTCCTTGAGTCGGTTCTGAACATTGAGTCTATTCTCACGCTTCTCGCGGATGTACTCGTCGACGTCGCGATTCTGCGTTTCGTTCGCAATGCGCGCGCCGTTTTGATCGATGAAGCGCTCCGTGTCGTTGATCGCCATGTCGACGGAATATGAGAAGTGCGCCTTCATGGAAGCGTCGAGTTGCGACGATTCAATCTCGTTGCGCAGTTGCTTGAGGTCGGCGAGCGCTTCCTTCGGCTGCGTCTCGCGAACTTGCTGCTGCTTAACGATGAAGGAGCTGATATCCGACTGGATCGCTTCCGGCGATTGCGAGAGGTCGATTCCCGTCTTGGTCGCGACGACGTCGGGCATGCTCGCAATCGGATTATTCAGACTGGCGATCGCGTCGTTGACGCGCTTGAGGGTCGCCTGATCGAGCTCGGCGGCGTAGCGGAGCGCGTCGCGGTAGTTGGCGAGCGCAACGTCCTTATTGCCTTTCGCCGCCGCTTCGTCGGCTTCCTGTACATAGAGGTAACCGGCGCTTTCACCCTGCGAGACGCCGGGCACCGTCGCCTGGACCTGGCGAACGCCGACGCGCGAGCGAGCGACGTCGCGGAGGAATTGTTCGGGCGAATCGCCGCCGGCGAACGCGTTCTCAGGCACGCCTAGGCGTTGCATTTCGCGCGCCATAGCTTCTGCGCGTTCGACCTGTCCGTTAGCGGCGAGCGCGCGCGCTTCGCGCAGTTGCGCCTGAATCGCGCCGACCTGACGCTTGGTGGCGTCGGAGAGACCCGCGAGGGGCGCCGAATTAGCGACGGGCGTTTGAGCGGCGAGTCTCGCGTCGGAGATTCTGGTCGCGAGACCTTGCGGGTCGAGCTTACGATTAACGGTCTCGACGTCGTAAGTAACGTTGAGGGCGGTCGCCTCTGAGACGAGCGCTTGCGCGGAATCGAGATCTCCGCACCGAATGAGCGCGTCGGCTTGCAGTAGGTAGTTCTTGGCGAGTTCGCGCTTGACCGATTCGGTCATGCCTTGCGAGGCGGCGGCTTCGCTGATCTGTTTGTACTGCTGAATGAGCGGCAAGACGTACTCGGGCTTGTCGCTCGAACGTTGATAGGACGCATTGAGCGCTTGCGCTTCCGCGACGTATTTCGACGCGGAGGCGACGTCGCGACTCATGAGCGAGCGTCTAGCTTTGAGTAGAAGTTCCTGGCTACGAACGAGGCTCGAACTGTCCGCAGCGCTAACAATAGCGGCGTTTGTAGGTTCCGCCGTCGGGGTTTGAGCGTGTACGTTTGGAGCGCCGAGCGAAAAAGCCGCAGAGCTTAACCCCAACGCGATCGCCAACAAACCTTTCTGAATCTTTTTGGTTGGTTCCAACACGATACTCCTTTCGAGACTCGTAGTATTACGCTTAGTGTTACGAGTGGCGCCAATAGTCATCCCTGACCTCCCAGATTCTCCGGAAGAATAAACCAGTTAAAAAAATCGTCTTTCGACGTCGTGCGTCTCGCGGCTAGGAGGCGCGAAGCGCTCCGTCGCCCGTTCGGACCTCCGCCTTCCAACGCTACGACTTCGAGTTGTTGGCGACTTTGCTCCATCGAAAAACTTATGTAAGTACGGTGAGAACCGTTCGCGTCGAATCCGTCGCGCTCGCGGTTCCGCGGTTCCGGCTTGCGCCCAAACCGCTCGTTATTCTCCGCCGGACCATAAAAATGGACATAGCGCAGAACAACCGATTTTTCCCTACAACTATAATCGTACGGAAAATCGATAGTGATTAGTTAAAAATGCGCCCGCTAGGGCATATTTTCAAATTTAACAAGACGTACGCCTTCTAACGCGCAAGTCGTTTGTTTCATTTCGCCGGGTTGGCGCGATCGCTTTGAAAGAAAGCGAAATGCGCGCGACGCCGGTTGCGTCAAAGACGCCGCTTGTTACTCTGCTTTATCGGTATTACCGGCGCTCAGAGTAAAGACTAAATAGACTTTTTCCTGGATTTGGCATGATTTTTATTTCAAGACGAATCAACATACTTTCGCCAACTTTCTTATTTTAACAACCAAACGCAAAGCAACGGTCAAGAACGAGAACAGGCGCGTTCTCGACCTGAGACCGCGCCCGTTTAATATAGACAAGATGGGAAAAACGTCAAATCTACTTCGACGTAATTTCGAAATCGAAGGTATTGTCGCCGGGAACGACCTCAACTTCGACCCCGGAAGTCTCTTCGTTGTTCCACTT
>CADCOO010000342.1 GCA_902803085.1 uncultured Planctomycetota bacterium | reverse complement strand
GACGCGAGCTCCGCCTCCGCGAACCCGACGTAATCCCCTTGGATCGCGGCCATAATCGCCGGATGGTCCGGGCAGTACGTCTGTACGACGACCTTTCCTTCTTTATCGCCGCGTCCCGCGCGTCCCGCCGCCTGCAGAATCAGATTAAAGACGCGTTCCGGGGCGCGAAAGTCCGGCAAGTACAGCGCGGCGTCGGCGTTGACAATTCCGACGAGCACGACGTTTGGAAAGTCGAGACCTTTCGCAATCATCTGCGTTCCGAGCAGCACGCGGTAGTCGCCGCGCTGAAAGGCTTCCAACGCGCGTTCGTGCGCGTCCTTTGCCTGCGTCGTATCGGAATCCATGCGCAAGATGGGCGCGTTTGGGAATCGCGCGCCGAATTCTTGTTCCAGACGTTGCGTTCCGAACCCTCCGTATTTAATGCCGGCGAATTTGCAATAAGGACATTCGCGCGGCGCGGGGATCTGGTAGTCGCAGTAGTGACAGATTGCGATCTGCTGCGTGATATGATGCGTGAGCGCGACGTCGCAGTTCGGGCATTTAAGCGTCTCGCCGCACGACGGACATTGAATATGCGTGGAATATCCGCGCCGATTGAGAAGGAGAATGATCTGGTTCGTCGGATCGTCGTCGAGCGCGAGTTCGATATCGCGGCATAATCGTTCGCAGAGCGCGCCGCGCGTAAATCCGGACGCGACGCGTTCGCGCATATCGACCGCGTAGACGGGAGGTTGCGGCAGATCGCGCACGCGGCGCGGAAGCGAAAGTAATTTGTATCCGCCAAGTTGCGCGTTGCGCCAGCTCTCTAAGGACGGGGTCGCCGATCCGAGCACGAGGGGCGCCTTGTCTTGTTCCGCGCGATATCGAGCGACGACTCGCGCATGATAGCGGGGGGCGACGTCCTGCTTGAAAGAGGTCTCGTGCTCTTCGTCGATAACGATGAGTCCCAAGCGCTTGCAGGGCGCGAAAATAGCGCTTCTCGCGCCGACGACGACTTGCGCGCGACCGTTGGCAATTTTATCCCATTCGGCTTTTCGTTCGAGTTCGGTGAGGCGACTATGAAGCACGGCGACGTCGCCAAGTCGCGCGCGGAAACGCTGGACGGTCTGAGGCGTGAGACTAATTTCGGGGACGAGCACGATCGCCTGCTTGCCGTAGGACACGACTTCTTCGATCGCGTCGATATAGACTTCCGTCTTGCCGCTTCCGGTCGCGCCGTGGAGTAGAAAGACGTCGTTGCGTCCGTTTCGAATGGCGTCGAGAATGGAATCGAGCGCGTTCTGCTGGTCGGGATTAAGTTCGTGCGGCTCGACGCGTTTCGTCGACTTGCTCGCGTTGGCCAGCTCGTCGTAGAAACGACTTGTGCGTCGCGTTCGCTTCATGACGATCAGGCCTAGATTTTTGAGCGCGACGATCGGGGCGGTCGAGCATTTCGCCATGCGCGCAAGTTCTGCCGTCGTAGGCGGTTCCGCCGCGCGTCGAAGTTCGTCGAGACAGTAGCGCTGCTTGGGGGTGAGCTGATCGTAAAGCGTTTGTTTCTTTTCGGAATCAACGCGTTTGAGTCGCGCGTCGACGTCGTTTGCGAGCGTGCAGACGGAGGTCGTTCGCGCGCCGATCGCGTCGCGCACGCAGGAGGGGAGGATTCCGTCGAGCGTTTGACCTAACGGGCAGAGGTAGCGTTTGGAAAGCCAACGCGCCATTTCGAGCGCCTTGTCCGAGAGAAGGGGCGTTTGATCGACGAGTTTCGAGATTTCTTTAATACGAAAGGATTTGCGCGTTGAGGGCTCGGTCGCGGTCTCGGCGGACTTGACGTTATTATCTTCGGGAATATCAAAGAGGGTCGGGGTCGCGTCGGACTTGGACGCGGGTCGTTTATGAGCGCGCGGGGGGACGTCGACCTCTTTAATCGCGCGCTTTTCGAGCGCGACGCAGTAGGCGACGACGGACCGATTGCGGGCGCCGAGGGGCGCGAGCACGCGCATGCCCGGAGCGATGCGATCGCGTAGTCGTTCCGGCACTTTGTAGTCGAATTCGCCGTCGGGTCCGTCGGAAAAGACGACTTTTGCGACGAGCGCTTCCGCGTTGGGATCGTAGTTTTCCCATACGGGGAGATCGGGATCGAAAAAACCAGTTTGCTTCTCGGTCATATTAGCGCCGCGTCTTCATTTGAGAGCGCGTAAATTATTTCCAAAGTTTCCGGTCGAGGGTGCGATAGGAGAGCGCTTCGAAGACGTCCTCTTGCGCGAGGTTTTCCCGTCCTTCGAGGTCGGCGATCGTTCGCGCGACGCGCAGAATCTTATCGTGAGCGCGCGCCGACAGAGCGTGCTCGTCCATAGCGCGTTCGAGCATTTGCGAGCTTGCGTCGTCGAGTCGCGCCCAGCGTTCGAGATGCTTACGACGCATTTGGGAGTTCGTCGAGATCGTTTCGTTCGCGTAGCGTCGCGTCTGGACGTCGCGCGCGCGTTGAACTTGAACGCGCATTTCGGCGCTGGAGGTCTGCGGGGTCGTTGAGGCGAGGTCTTTATACGCGACGGGGAGCGTCTCGATATGCAGATCAATACGATCGAGGAGCGGCCCGCTAATTCGCGCCATATAGCGTTCGATCTGCTGCGGCGTGCACCGACATTCGCGTTTCGGATCGGTTCG